>RDXD01000508.1:6649-15761 GCA_004292575.1 Bacteroidota bacterium | reverse complement strand
GCATGGTGTGGCTTGCAGCCCCATGAAAGTCCCGCAAATCCAGGCAAGTTTGGACCCTACCGGCAGAGTGAAAGAAAAGCCCTTTACACCCCCTATGCAGAGCAGTTGGTGGAGCAAGGCCATGCTTACTATGCTTTTGATACACCCGAAGAGCTTGAGCGCATGCGCCAGAATTTTAAAACCGAAGCCAACCCATCGCCCACATACGATGGCACCACGCGCCTGCAAATGCGCAATAGCCTGACGCTAACACCCCAAGAAACAGAAACCCTACTGGCCAATGGCACGCCACGGGTGGTGCGCATTAAAATGCCCCACAACCAAAACATTGAATTTGCCGATATGATTCGCGGCTCCATTAGCTTCAACAGCAGTATGGTGGACGACAAGGTGTTGCTGAAAGCCGACGGCATGCCCACTTACCACCTAGCTGTGGTAGTGGACGACTATTTGATGGAAATAACCCATGCGTTTAGAGGCGAAGAGTGGTTGAGTAGCGCACCAGTACATGTATTGCTGTGGCAGTATTTGGGCTGGCAGCAGCACATGCCACAATGGGCACACCTGCCGCTTATTTTGGGTCCCGATGGTGCCAAGCTAAGCAAACGACACGGCAATAAGTATGGGTTCCCCATTTTTGCCATGAACTGGACAGACCCCTCCAAAAGCGAGCTTACTGAAGGATTTAAAGAACGTGGATTCTTGCCCGAAGCGTTTATAAACCTTTTGGCACTGATGGGTTGGAATGACGGCACGGGTCAGGAGATTTTTTCCAAGGCGGCAATGGCCGCAGCTTTCGACATGAGCAGGGTACACAGTGCCGGCGCCCAATTCGACTACGAAAAAGCAAAATGGTACAATCAAGAATGGATAAAAAGGTTGGCAGATACCGATTTGGCCGAACGGCTTAAGCGCTTTGATGAAGGCCGTTTTGGCCATATTAACCAAGAGTTGCTGGGCAAGGTAGTGGGCCTGGTAAAGGAGCGCTGTCATTTGCTCACCGATTTTTGGAACCAAGCATCATTCTTTTTTCAGCCACCCGAAACCTTTGATACCAACGCCATTGCACCTAAATGGACGTCCGAAAAAACAGCGTTTTTCCAAGCCTTACTCAAAGATTGGGGTGCTGCCGAGCAGTGGGAGCCTTCCGAGATTGAGCAGCGTTTTAAAAACCTAGCCAATACCCACCTTCTAAAGCCTGGTGAGCTGATGTTGCCGCTGCGCATTATGCTGGTGGGGGGCAAGTTTGGGCCGGGCGTTTTTGATGTGGCCACCATGGTGGGCCAGCCTGAAACCTTGCGTAGAATTGAGCATGTGCTACAGCTATTGTTCACCGCCAATGCCAGCACGGAGATGGTCTAGGCATATCAGACTAGCCATGTTGCCATATCAAACCAGCCTCATTTTTGCCCATGTCAAATCTTTTACTCGACATTAAGCAACAGTCGGATTGGAGTGTACGTGCCTTTAGAAGCGATGGCTTTAAACTCGGCGGCAGTATGGCTAGCTTTATTGAAATTGACCGCATTTTTGAGGCCAACATGAACCTTGGCGAGCCGAAACCCCATGGAAGACTTTCAGCCCCTGGCTATGGAGCCGTATTGTTTTCAATTGGCGCTTACCTAGGCGAAACCATTGCAAAGCATGCAGTGGGCAGCCACCGGATTACTGATGATGACGACCCCATGGGAGAAGTAGAAGCCACACTGGTACTGCCAGACGGAGGAAAGATTTGGCCCATTGAAAGGGTGATTAAACGGTTTTAAAACGGCAACGAAAACTCCATTTATCCTTATGCCCACGCCTTTACCAAAGCGTTTACCCAATTGCCGTTTAATCAGCAATTTTAGAGCTTCGCGGTTACACCACAGGCCGTAAAGAAACCATGGTGGAAGCTTTGGTAACCAGTACGTCACCGGCATAAAAGCTTTATGTCGGCATAAGAATACGCAGCAACTAAAGGATGAGGTGCATGCATAAAATGCCCACTTGCTGTAAGATTTTATCAGAGGCTTCAAAGAAAATCATCCCCAGCATTTTTAAAAAAATTAGTGCCATTTTACATTGTGCCATAAAAATCAATAATTTAGGGAGCTGAAAAGCCGCGCAAATGCAGACCATATTGCCGAGGTAAGGCATAAATCCGAAACACAAACCACACCGTTTTAAACCATGCTTGTAAAAACCTTTGGCAGTGCCGTTTTTGGGGTAGATGCCATTACCATTACCGTAGAAGTGGATGTTAACAACCAAGGCAAGCCAGAAGTGGCCGTGGTTGGCCTGCCCGATAGTGCTGTAAAAGAGAGCAGCCAGCGGGTAGAAAGTGCCATAAAAAGCAACGGATTTAAAATGCCGCGTACTAAGGTGGTGGTTAACTTGGCACCGGCCGACATTAGAAAAAGTGGCACAGCTTTCGACCTGCCCATAGCCGTAGGCTTGCTGGGTGCCAGCGATCAAATGGCCGATCCAGAGCTGCTTAGCCAGTATGTTATAATGGGCGAGTTGAGCCTTGATGGAGAAATACGGCCTATTAAAGGCGCGCTTCCCATTGCTATCCAGGCCCGCAAGGAAGGCTTTAAAGGCCTCATTTTGCCTAAGCAAAATGCCCGCGAAGCCGCCATTGTCAACAATTTGGAGGTGTATGGCGTACAGCATCTACAAGAAGTAATTGACTTTATGGAGGGGCGCAACACCATACCCGCCACAGTTGTAAATACCCGTGAGGAATTTTACAATGCCCAGTACCAATTCGAAATTGATTTTAGCGATGTAAAAGGCCAAGAAAACATCAAGCGCAGCCTTGAAATAGCAGCTGCCGGCGGGCACAATGCCATTTTAATAGGACCACCCGGTGCAGGCAAAACCATGCTGGCCAAACGCCTACCCACCATACTGCCACCACTAAGCCTACTGGAAGCTTTGGAAACAACCAAAATACACAGTGTAGCAGGCAAGCTGGCAGAGGGAAGCACCCTTATTTGTAAGCGGCCATTTAGAAGCCCTCACCACACGGTAAGTGACGCGGCCTTGGTTGGCGGCGGCGGCAATCCACAGCCCGGCGAAATTAGTTTGGCGCATAATGGGGTACTTTTTTTAGATGAATTGCCCGAGTTTAAAAGAACGGTACTGGAAGTAATGCGTCAACCCATGGAGGAGCGTAGGGTAACCATTAGCAGGGCTAAAGTGGCTATTGATTTCCCTGCGGCATTTATGTTAGTGGCCAGTATGAACCCCTGCCCTTGTGGCTATTTTAACCACCCCGAACGCGAGTGTACTTGCCCGCCCGGCGCGGTGCAGAAGTATTTGAATCGGGTTAGCGGCCCCCTACTCGACCGCATTGACCTGCATGTAGAGGTTACGCCCGTACCCTTTAGTGAGCTAAGCAACATTTCATCGTCCGAGCGGAGTGATGAGATACGCCAGCGCGTAATTGCTGCCCGCGACATTCAAAGCCAGCGCTACGAAAACAGTGAAGGCGTTTACTGCAACGCTCAAATGAGCAGCAATCAAATGAAGACCTTTTGCGTGCTGAGCAGTGCGGGTGCCAATTTGCTAAAAACGGCCATGCAAAAGCTAAACCTTAGTGCAAGGGCCTACGACCGCATACTCAGAGTTAGCCGCACCATTGCCGACCTTGCAGCCTCCCCCGACATAAAACCCGAGCATGTAGCAGAAGCCATCCAATACCGTAGCCTCGACCGAGAAAGTTGGGGTGGTTAACACCCATTAATGATGATATGGGGCAACATGGAGATGTCCTGTTGAACGCTAAACATGATTTATTAACGGGTTTACTAACACCAAGCTGGGGCGTGTGGCGTAGTTCTATACTTTTGCACTGCAAATATTTGCGGCATCACGGCGCGCTGGCTGCGCCACAGAATTACGCTACCCCTTTATGAACGTTTTTGAACAACAAAACAATGAGTTTGCCCCAAGGCATATTGGCAGTATGGGTCAGGAAAAAGCCATGTTGCAGGAGATTGGTCTCGACAGCATCGAAACCCTAATTGCAGAAACTGTACCCGCAGCCATTAGGCTGAGCCAGCCACTGCAGCTGGATGACGCCATTAGCGAAGCCCAACTTCTGCAGGAATTAAAAACCTTAGGGCAACAGAATCGCCTTTGCCACAACTACATTGGCCAGGGCTACTACCCTTGTTACACACCCAGTGTCATCTTGCGCAATGTATTTGAAAACCCAGGTTGGTACACTCAATATACGCCATATCAGGCCGAAATAAGCCAAGGACGCCTAGAGAGTTTACTGAACTTTCAAACCATGGTGAGCGACCTTACCGGTTTGCCCATTGCCAACGCCAGCTTGCTGGACGAGGCCACCGCTGGCGCCGAGGCCATGAGCATGCTTTTCCATCAGGTAAATCGAGCCGATGAGGCCACCGCACCCCGCTTTTTTGTGGACGAGCAAGTATTTCCGCAAACCAAGCAATTGCTGAAGACCCGTGCTGAACCATTGGGAATTGAGTTGGTTTTTGCCAACTACGAAACAGCTGTAACCGACAGCACATACTTCGGTGCCCTATTGCAATATCCCAACAATGTGGGTGCCATAGAAGATTACCGCAATTTTATTGGACAGATGCACGCCCATGGCGGATTTGTGGCTGTAGCAACGGATTTACTCGCCCTTACGCTACTTACAGCACCCGGCCATTTTGGTGCCGATGTGGCTTTTGGTAGTGCGCAACGTTTTGGCGTACCGTTGGGCTACGGCGGACCTCACGCAGCCTTTTTTGCTTGTACCGATTTGTTTAAGCGTGCCATTCCGGGCCGTATAATTGGGGTGAGCATTGATGCCCAAGGCAACCGCGCCCTGCGCATGGCTTTGCAAACCCGCGAGCAGCACATTAAGCGCGAAAAAGCCACCAGCAACATTTGCACAGCGCAAGCTTTACTGGCCAATATGGCCGCTATGTATGCCGTGTATCATGGTCCTGATGGGTTAAAAAACATTGCACAACGCGTGGCTTTGCTTACCCAAACTCTAGCTAAGGGTCTTGAGCATCAGGGTTTACAATTGCAAAGCACCTACTGCTTCGATACCATCACCATCACCGATACAGACACCACCGCGGTGCGGACCTTGGCCGAAGCCAGGAACATCAATTTCCGGTATCACAGTGCCAGCAGCCTTTCCATTTCAATTGACGAAACCACCGGTCCGCAAGATGTGCTAGACCTACTGCATCTTTTTGGAGAAGTCACTAATACCCCAACCGTTGCCATTAGCTTTGATACCGATGGTGCGCTTGAGCTTATACCAACCTTTGCCGTAAGAACCAATGCTTTTCTGGAACACCCCAACTTTAATAGCCACCACAGCGAAAGCCAAATGATGCGCTATATAAAGCAGTTGGAAAATAAAGACCTTAGTCTCAACACCAGTATGATAAGTTTGGGCAGCTGCACCATGAAGCTGAATGCTGCTACGGAAATGATGTCGTTAAGCTTACCTAATTGGAGTAATATTCATCCATTTGCACCCATTGAGCAGGCCGGGGGATATCTGTCTATGATGGCGCGCCTAAGCAATTACCTTTGTCAAGTTACTGGTTTCGACCAGTGCTGGCTGCAGCCCAATAGCGGAGCCCAGGGAGAATATGCGGGTCTTTTGGCCATTCGCCAATATCACCTCAACAATGGCGATACACACCGCAATGTGATGCTAATACCCGTGAGTGCCCATGGTACTAACCCTGCCAGTGCTGTTATGGCCGGCATGAAGGTGGTTGTGGTAAAAGCACTGGAAAACGGATACATCGACACAGCAGACTTTATAGCCAAGGCAAAACTGCACAGCGCCAATTTAGCTGGTACAATGATAACCTATCCAAGTACTTACGGTGTGTTTGAAGAAACCGTAACGCAGCTTTGCCAAGTGGTGCACGAGCATGGCGGACAGGTTTATATGGATGGCGCCAATATGAATGCGCAGGTTGGTCTTACCTCGCCAGCTGCCATCGGGGCTGATGTTTGCCACCTTAATCTGCACAAAACATTTTCCATACCACACGGTGGCGGCGGTCCCGGCATGGGCCCCATTTGCTTCAGGCAGCATTTGCTTTCTGGCTTTATGAACGTAACTGGCTTTGGACTTGATAACGATGCACTTATGCAGAGTCATGTATCTGCCGCGCCCTTTGGGTCTGCTTCCATACTGCTTATAAGTTATGCCTACATACGTTTGCTGGGTGGCAGTGGCGTAACGAAAGCTACTGAGTACGCCATTTTGAATGCCAACTATATGCGGGCCAAGCTTCAAAAGCACTATGACATTCTGTACCTGGGCCACAATGGTACCTGCGCCCACGAGTTTATAGTTGATTTGCGGCCATTTAAACAAAGTGCCAACATAGAGGCAGAAGACGTAGCCAAGCGTTTGATTGACTACGGCTTTCACGCGCCAACCATGAGCTTTCCGGTGGCGGGAACCATTATGATAGAACCCACGGAAAGTGAAGATCAAGCCGAGTTGGACAGGTTTTGTGCAGCCATGATTGCGATACGAGAAGAAATATCGGCCATAGAAGCAGGAGCGGCAGATAAAGCCAGCAATGTGCTAAAGCATGCCCCCCACACACAGGCAGTTATTTGTGCTGACCAGTGGGAACGCCCCTACACCCGCCAGCAGGCGGCATATCCCCTACCCTACGTGGCTAGAAACAAGTTTTGGCCATCGGTGGCACGGGTAAATAATACCCATGGCGACAGAAATTTAATCTGTACTTGCGAACCGGTAAGCAGCTATGCCGAGCCCGAAGAGGCAGTTGCTTAATTGCTCAGCATAGCACATAAAAAAACGGCACTTTTTTTAAGGTGCCGTTTTTTAATTTTAACATTTGACCCCAAAACTATGCCGCTGCAAGCTTGGTAAACTCTACGCCATTGTAAATTTTTACAAGGCTCATATCCTTGGTTTTCTTCCAACGCTCAATGTTTGTTACGGGTACAATACGCCAGTAATTCTTGGCCTTTAGGTCGCGGTACTCCGGAGAGTCAATAAACATGCCCAACAGCATGTTGCGGGTTTTAAAGCTGATTTTTACGGTATCCTTTGCAAGGTGATTCGGCTCTAAAAAATTTGATATTTGTTCACTGGTCATAAAACTGATTTTGGGCAAGATAAGGGTTTAGCCAATTGCAAGTACTGCCGTTTTAACTTTTTTCGATAAAAACCTCTATATCCCGTCCAAAAATTACAAAAAGCTCGGCTGTAAAAAAACCGGAAACAGGCAGGCCAAAGGCAAAAATGCAGTTAGTGGCTTTTGAAGCCCCGCTATCCGCTACATTTACACCAATCAAAAAAACATATGGCTATACGCATATTTGTAACGGGCGGCACTTTTGATAAAGAGTATAACGAGCTGGTGGGCGAGCTGTATTTTAAAGACACACACCTGCCCGAAATGCTAAAGCTGGGTAGAAGCCGCGTGCCGGTGGACATCAGAACGCTCATGATGATCGACAGCCTCGACATGACGGCTACTGACCGCGAACTCATAACCCGCCACTGTGTTGAAGCCTCCGAAAAACACATTGTAATAACCCATGGCACCGATACGATGGTGGAAACAGCCGGTGCGCTTGCCGGAAAAATTCCCGAAAAAACCATCGTACTTACTGGTGCTATGGTACCCTATAAGTTTGGCAGTAGCGATGGGTTGTTTAACCTAGGCAGTGCTTTAGCATTTGTACAAGCTATGCCTACGGGTGTGTACGTGGCCATGAATGGACGCATCTTTAACTGGAACAACGTGCGGAAAAATAAAAAAACGGGCGAGTTTGAAGAAATAGCCTAGCGGATAAAAACAAATTTGCGCATTATTCGTAGCGTAGTGCCACAATGGGATCTAGCCGCGCGGCTTTGCCGGCTGGGTAAAGCCCGGCCAATAGTCCGGTAAGAAAGCAAATAACCACACCAGCCAATACCCACAACCAGGGTATTATAAAGCCGGTTTTTAGCAGGCTACCAATTACGTTGCCCGCCAGCACGCCCAATACAATTCCAAAGACCGCACCCAACAGACTAATAATTATACTTTCAAACAAAAATTGTCGGCGCACCGCCAAACTGGTGGCACCAATGGCCTTGGTAAGGCCAATTTCTTTAGTGCGTTCGCTTACCGCCACCAGCATAATGTTCATGAGCCCTATGGCGGCACCCACCAGTGTAATAAAACCTATGGCAGCAGCACTGCCACTAATACCTGCCAAAAAGCCAATAAACTTTTCGGCCAGGGCATCACTTTTATCAATGTAAAAGTTATCCTGCTCTTCCACATCAAGCTTTCGCACATTGCGAAACAAACCGGTAGCCTGCCCAATGGCATTATCCTGCATTTTTAAATCGCCAACACTTACGCCAATACTAAACGTGCTTCCAGCAGTGGGCAACCGCCTTACGTTGTTATAGGTGGTAATGGCCACATTATCAAGATTTAGAAAAGCACTAGCACCCTTTTCTTCTAAAGTTCCAATTACCAAGTAAGGAAGGCTGCCCACCTTTACAATTTTATCAATGGCTTTTTGGGCATTGCCTTCAAAGCAGCGGTTCACCACTTCGGCCCCCAATACAATTACATTGCGACCGCTGTTTACATCAAGCGTATTAAAATTGCGCCCCGCGGTGAGCTTATAGCCATTGAGGTTCAAATAGTTTTCATCGCCGCCCTGCACGCTTACATTGGGATTGGTTTTTGATGTTTTAGCAGCGGTAATGTACTGTATCGTTTCGCTAAAATTGCCGCGGAGGCTAATGCTTACCGCTGCGGGGAAATCAAATCGCTGCTTAAAGTCAATGGCTTCTTGATAGCTAATGGCCCGGCCGGTATTGCTAGTACGCAGTTTGGCTTTTTCTTTGGTGGTTTTGGTAACGGCTGAACGGTTACCGCGCCCTATAAAAAAATTACGCTCCTTAAAGCGTATGCTAAACGAATTGGCCCCCATGGTGCTGAAGCTTTCCTTTAAACTTTGCTTCATGGCCGTAATGGCGGTAATAATCACAGTAAGTGCCATAATACCCAGCGTAATAATGGACACCGTAATTCCAGTACGTAGTTTATTTACCCGCACAGTATTCCATGCCAAAGCA
>RDXD01000508.1:0-6639 GCA_004292575.1 Bacteroidota bacterium | reverse complement strand
CTCATCTTACATGATGAATGGCGAATGCAACCCAGTAATTGGGCTTAGAAGTATAAAAATTGTAATAGCAATTGTGGCTGCAACCCTAATAAAATTACCAACAGGGCCATTACCAACAGCGTATAGTTAAAAGCACGGGTAGTACTTGTAGTAAGACTAGTGCTGGTGCCAGGCACGCCACCAAGCGGCTTAAAGTACATGGCTTGTATAACCCTAAAGTAGTAATAAACGCTTATGGCAGCGCACAGCATTGCAAGCACAAACAGCCATAAATACTTACCACCGGTGCTTAATGCGGCACTAACCATGTAGTACTTGCTAAAAAACCCTAAAGTGAGCGGAATACCTGCCAAACTAAGTAAAAATACTGTGGATACACCCGCCAGCAGCGGCTGACTTTTGGCCAAACCGTTGAACCCATCAAAGGTGTAATCTTCCATTTTTATAAGCACTGCAAACAAGCCCAAGGTAGCCAAGCAATATGCAGCACCGTACAATACAATACCCTCTCTAGAAGCATCGTTGAAGGCAAATAATGCAAACATCATAAAACCTGCCTGGGCAATACTGCTGTATGCCAACATGCGTTTAACGCTTTGTTGAAACACCGCCGTAATGTTGCCCACCAACAGCGTACAAGCTATTATGATGGCAATAAGTAACTGCCATTTGCGATTAAGCATTTCGAAACTGCCCTCAAACAAATGAATGAATGCGGCAAATGCGGCCACCTTTACGATGGTTGCCATAAATGCGGTAAAAGCCGTAGGGGCGCCGTCGTAAACATCGGGTGTCCAAAAGTGAAATGGGGCAGCACTTACTTTAAAACTCATGCTTATCAGCAGCAGTAAGATGCCGACTATCAGGTTGAAACTGAGCTGCGTGTTCATACTGGCCACGTTGAAACTGCCCGTGGCACCGTAAATAAGTGCAATTCCCATGAGCATGATGCCGGTACTAAAACTACCCATCAAAAAATACTTCAGGGCCGCTTCGTTGCTTTTCAGGTTGCGCTTGTCAGAACCCGTGAGGATATACAAAGGAATAGACATGATTTCTATACCCAAAAACAGCATCAAAAGATTGGTATAACTGGTGCTGATGCCTATGCCTGCGTAAACAAAGAAAATAAGCGCATAATAGTCCGCTACGTGCTTACCCACCACCTGTATGTGGCGGCCAAATAAAACCACGTACAATATACCCGCCAAAAGCAATATTTGATTAATTAACAAACCGAAACGGGTGGTTGCCAGCATAGAGCTTTCGGGAAGTGTGAAAAACGGAGCATGATAAAGTTCCCACAAGTTGCTAATAAACAAAACGCAAAGGCCTGCTGCTGCAATGCCCGAAACCACACGCAGCTGTTTTACCAGTAATCCGGTAAACATCATTACTACGCCCAATATACCGGCTAAGACTACAAGATTCATGACTTTTTCTGTTTTTCAAATTGGCTAGGCTCAGTCGCTACGGCCGGGTACCGCTTTACACAGCGCTGTTCACAAGTTCCCAATTGGGTTTGGTATGTTGATGGATAAAAGAGCAACTATAAATGGAGATTATTTTACAAGCATGCTGGTGAGTGAATCAATATGGTGACCCGAAAACTGCAACATGGGTTTGGGGTAGATGCCAAACGCCAGTATCATTACAACCAAAGCTACTAGTGCAACGGCTACCCCAGGCTTTACATCTTTCACTACCAAAGCATTCTGGCTAGTGCCATAAAACACTTTCTGAATCATGCCTAAAGTGTAAACGGCGGCTAAAATAATGCTAATGCCTGCCGCCACCGCATACCATGGCTGATACTTAAACAACCCATTAAACATTAAAAACTCGCCCACAAACGCGTTGGTAAGCGGTAGTGCAATGTTGGCCAACGCTATTACAACCAGCAATACGGCCATTGTTGGTGCTTTCTGCGCCAAGCCACCTAAATCGTCCATTTTGGTAATACCGGTTTGCTGCTCAATCAGGTCAATTACGATCCAGAGTCCAATAATATTGACGCCGTGGCTAAATAGCTGAATGAGGGCGCCGTTGAAGGCCAACTCATTTTGTGCAAAAAGTGCGGCACATATAAGGCCGATGTGCGCAATGGAAGAATACGCTACCAGTCGCTTTATATTGGACTGCCGCATGGCAATAAGGCTGGCATACAGCATCCCCACTATACAAAGTACAATAACAATGGGTGCCATTTTGGTACTCATATCTGGAAAAAGAGGGAGTAACCAGCGCACCACGCCAAAAAGCCCCATTTTAACCATAATGCCGCTCAGCACCATGGTGGTTGCAGTGGGCGATTGTTCGTAAGCATCGGGCTGCCAGGTATGAAATGGAAAAATGGGCATTTTTATGGCGAAAGCCACAAAAAAGAACCAGAAAAAGAAAGCTTGCTCCTTGGCAGTAAGCACGGCCTGCGTCATGCTTTTCCAAGAAAAACTCTGATCAGGCGTTTTATAGTACAAATAAATAATCCCAATCAGCATCATCAGCGATCCAACAAAGGTGTATATGAAAAATTTAAAACTTACCGCTATTCGGCGCTCACCGCCCCATTTGCTGCAGAGGAAATAAGTTGGAATAAGTGCGAGTTCCCAAAAGAAATAAAATAGCAAGGCGTCTGTGGCTAAAAATACACCCATTAAACCGGCCATGGTCAGCAACATTAACCCATAGAACTGGTGTGCATCGCGGTAGTTATTTGGCCAGATGCTCAGAAAAATTATTGGAAAAGCTACAGCAGTAAGTAGGGTTGTTACTTTACCAAGGCCATCTAAGCCCAAAGTAAAATTAGCCCTAATGCTACCCAGCCAGCTTGCTGAAAACTCTAATGCCGCCGATTGGGCGGGCATGCTGAGCAAGTATCCCATTACAGCGGCGGTTAGAAGCGATCCACCCAGCGCCAGCGCTTTTGCCTGATTACCAGCAAAAAAAGCCGCAAGACCTGCCAACAGTGGAATAAGTATGAGTAGAGAAAGCAACATGTTGATATTTTACAAATTCAATGGGTTATGGCCTAATTTGATATGGGTGGTTTAATTGTAGAGGATAATTCGAATGATGATGATGAGGGCCACTACCATAATAAGTACATAGTTACCCACATTGCCACTCTGTAGCAAGCGCATCTGACGGCTGCTATATTGCACAAACTTACCTATGCCGTTCACCGCCTTATCAATGCCCGATTTTTCTATAACGGTATTTAGGAATCCGCCAAAACGTAACAACGGCTTCACTATAACAGCATCGTACAACTCATCTACATACCATTTACCCTCCAAAAGTTGCGCAAACTTGCTAGGTTGGCCGGTGGATATGGTGAATTTCGAAAACTTACGAATGGCAAAGAATATCACTATGACAATTAAACCAACACTGCCGGCTAGTAAAGCCCATTCCACATTGTGAGAAGGGTGCTGATGATGGCTGTAGCTGGCCATGATGGATTCCCCTTTTTCAAAGATGGGGTGGAGAAAAGACTGTAATAGATGGGCTTGATGGGCAAACAGCTCCGGTATGCCTAAGAAACCGGCACCCACCGCAAGTGCTGCCAGCACCATTAGCGGCACCGTCATGGCCAAAGGGCTTTCATGGGGCTTCTCATCGTGGTTGTGCCCGCGGTGGCTACCCAAAAAAGTCATTGTGTAAAGCCTAAACATATAAAAAGCGGTCATTAGTGCACCAGCTATACCCGCAACGTAATACAAGGGATTGGCGGCAAAGGCATGTATCAAAATTTCGTCTTTAGAGAAAAAGCCACTGAGCGGCGGTATGCCTGCAATAGCCAAGCAGCCAATAAGCATGGTGAAATGGGTGATGGGGAGATACTTTTTCAATCCCCCATAGTGGCGCATGTCCTGCTCGTGATGCATGGCGTGAATAACGGAGCCAGCACCCAAGAAAAGCAGTGCTTTGAAGAAAGCATGGGTCATGACGTGAAAAACGGCACCCGTAAATGCACCAACACCAAGGCCTAAAAACATGTAGCCCAATTGGCTTACGGTTGAGTATGCCAATACCTTTTTGATGTCGTTTTGCCGAAGGGCTATTGTTGCCGCCAAAAGCGCCGTGGCCAGCCCCACCAATGCCACCACGGTCATGGTGGTTGGGGCCAATGCGTACAGCACATTGCTACGGGCAATCATGTAGATACCAGCCGTAACCATGGTGGCGGCATGTATAAGGGCGGAAACGGGTGTTGGGCCCGCCATGGCATCGGGTAGCCACGTATACAGTGGTATTTGGGCACTTTTGCCCATGGCCCCCACAAATAAGCAAAGCGTAATGCCTACAATGGCCGAGGTTGGGATGCTACCGGGAAGTTGCTTAAACACACCCGCATAATCCACAGTACCAAATACCTGCATCATCCAAAAAACCGCTACCAAAAATCCCAAGTCGCCAATGCGGTTCATCACAAAAGCTTTTTTGGCAGCATTGTTATAATCATTGTTTTTAAACCAATACCCAATAAGTAGATACGAACACAGACCTACGCCCTCCCAACCCATAAACATCACCACGTAGTTGGCACCCATTACCAACAAGAGCATACTAAACACAAATAAGTTGAGGTAAGCAAAGTAGCGGGCAAAATGGGGGGCTGTTTCGTGGTGCATATAAGCCGTGCTGTACACATGTATAAGAAAGCCCACGCCCGTTATGATGAGCAGAAAAAGAGACGAAAGTTGATCTATTTGAAAGGCAAAAGGAATCGAGAACTGGCCTACAGAAATAAAGTCGAAATAATGGGCGGTGTACGTATTTCCGTTTTTAACCTGCACAAAAAAATACAGGCTAAGCAGAAACGATGCCAAAATAACTGCACTGCCAATGCCGCCAGAGACGGTTTTTGACAATTTATTACGCAATAACCCGTTGATTAGAAACCCCAAAAGTGGCAGCGACGGTATCAACCAGGCGTAATGTAAAAAGTTTGTCATAGCTATGAATGCTTAAATTGCCCAATGGCAAATACTGAATTAGTGCTTTAGCCGGTTTAAGAAATTGATGTCAACATTATGAACATTGCGATACATCATGACAATAATGGCGAGGCCAACGCTAACCTCTGCTGCTGCCACTACCATAATGAAAAACACAAACAACTGAGCTTCGGTACCCGTGGTGGGGGCTGCACCCGCCGCCACGGCACGGGCATAATGCAGTTTGCTAAATGCCACCAGCAATAGATTCACTGAATTCAACATCAATTCAATACACATAAAGATGATGATGGCATTGCGCCGTGTGAGCACACCGGCCACGCCTATTGAAAAAAGCACACAAGCTTGATATATGTAATAGTGTATGGGCATTTTAAAACGCTGGGTTAAGGGTTGAAAAGCGGGTTTATAACATGTATGATATGAGCAACAACGTTTGACTGAGCACCTCTAAAGCTATTCTTTCTTACCAATAATCACTGCGCCTACCATGGCACTTAAAAACAATATGCTGCTCAATTCAAACGGAACCACATAATCTCTAAACAAAGTCAGGCCAAGGTTCTTGATGAGGCCAATATCACCGGCGCCGATGCTGTTTATTTTTTCTGGTACATCGGTTTGTAACGCATGAATCATTACTAGCATAAGCATGCCGCCGGCTATGGCACCGCTCCAAAGCATATACTTGTTTTTTTGCGGCTCCGATTCTTTGTTAAGGTTCATCAGCATCAGTACAAACAAGAACAGCACCATAATGGCACCCGCATACACAATAATGTTTACGATGGCCAAAAACTGTGCGTTCATCAAAATATAGTGGCCGCTAATGGCAAAAAATGTAATGATGAGGTACAGTACACTAAAAACCGGGTTCTTTCTAGTTATTACCATAATGGCACTAAACACCGCCACGGCGCTTAGCAGCCAGAAAAGTACTTGTGTCAAATTCATCAGAAAAAAATAAAAATTATTGGGGTAATAACAGCTTTTTCAACCACATAGAACATTATACTTTTTCGGCCACCCTTACTCTGCCGCCCGCTGCTTTGTCGTAGCCTTCCTTGTCGGTTAAGGGATTGGGTATTAACAGGTTGTCTTTTCCATAGACGAAGCCTTTTCGGTCATAGTGTGCAGGGGCAAAAGTTTCACTTAGGTAAATGGCATCTTTGGGGCAGGCTTCCTCGCACAAGCCACAAAAAATACAGCGCAGCATGTTTATTTCATATTTGGCTGCATACTTTTCTTCGCGGTAAAGGTGCTCTTCGCCCTCTTGGCGCTCTGCACCTTCCATGGTTATGGCCTCGGCAGGGCAAGCTACGGCGCACAGGCCACAAGCGGTACAGCGTTCACGCCCTTCCTCGTCGCGGTTTAGCACATGCAACCCCCTAAAAACCTGACTAAAGCTGCGGGTCTGCTCCGGGTAATGAATGGTTGGGTTTTTGGTAAACATGTGGCTAAAGGTGATGCCCATGCCCTTTACAATCGAAGGCAGGTACATACGCTCCCACATGCTCATGGGCCTACGGTCAACAGATTTTGCGCGGTTGGTTAGTGCTTGCATATTTTATGTAACGCCTTGCTACTACAGCAAAAGGCAAATTGTTTTAGAAACTGGTGCAAAAATATTTTTATAAGTTCAACAAGCCAAGTAATTATTTATTGAGCCACAATACCA
>RDXD01000290.1 GCA_004292575.1 Bacteroidota bacterium | reverse complement strand
GTGATGATTTGCGGATGTGATGATTTGCGGATTTGAGGATGTGATGATTTGCGGATGTGATGATGTGATGATTTGAGGATGTGATGATGTGATGATTTGAGGATGTGGGGAGGTGATGATTTGGGGATGTGAGGATTTGGGGATGGTTTAAAGCAAACTTCGAACATCGGCAACCACACCGGTAAGTGCTGCGGCAGCGGCGCTGAGGGGGCTGGCCAAAAAAGTGCGGGCGTTGGGGCCTTGGCGGCCTTCGAAGTTTCGGTTGCTGGTGCTGAGGCAATACTTGCCTGCGGGTATCTTGTCTTCGTTCATACCCAAGCAGGCGCTACACCCGGGCTGCCGCAGTTGAAAGCCAGCGGCCTCAAACACCTTATCAATGCCTTCGGCTTTGGCCTGCTGCTCTACCTGTTTGCTGCCGGGCACAATCCACACTTCCACGCCGGGGGCTTTTTGCTTCCCTTGCACCAACCCAGCCACCAGCCGCAAATCTTCTATGCGGCTGTTGGTGCAGCTGCCTATAAACACGTAATCAATTTTTTGGCCAATAATGGGCGTGCCACTTTGCAAACCCATGTAAGCCAGCGATTTTTGGAGGCCGCTTCTATCGTCGGCATTTACCTCGGCTTCAAAGGGAATGTGTTTAGAAATGCCAATACCCATGCCGGGATTTGTACCATAGGTTATCATGGGTTCAATGGCGGCCGCATCAATGGCAATTTCATGGTCAAAGGCAGCACCTTCGTCGGTAAACAAGGTTTTCCAGTAGGCCAGCTTTTGTGTCCAAGCTTCGCCCTGCGGAGCAAATGGCTTGCCTTGTAAGTAGTTGAAAGTGGTATCGTCGGGTGCAATAAGACCACAGCGGGCACCCATTTCGATGCTCATGTTACAAATGGTCATACGGGCTTCCATGCTGAGGCTTCTAATGGCAGAGCCAGCAAACTCAACGGCGTAACCGGTGGCACCACTGGCACTAATGGTGGCAATAATGTGCAGCACAATATCTTTTGACAGAACGCCCGGCTGCAAATTTCCCTCTACCACAATGCGCATAAGCTTGGGCTTGTTTTGCAGCAGGCACTGTGTGCTGAGTACCATTTCTACCTCGCTGGTGCCAATGCCAAAGGCAATACAGCCAAAAGCACCATGGGTACTGGTGTGGCTATCGCCGCACACAATGGTCATGCCAGGCTGGGTGATGCCTAGCTCTGGGCCTATAACGTGCACAATGCCTTGGTAGGCATGCCCCAAGCCATATAGCTCAATGTCGTGCTGGGCGCAATTTTCTACCAATGCTTGTACCTGCTTACGGCTAAGCTCTTCTTTTATGGGCAGGTGCTGATTAAGGGTGGGCACGTTATGATCGGCAGTAGCTACCACCTGCTTAGGCCTAAATACCTTAATGCCGCGTTTGTTGAGTCCTGCAAAGGCCTGCGGACTGGTAACCTCGTGTATAAAATGCTTATCAATGTAAAAAACAGCCGGGCCATCGGGGATGGTTTTTACAACGTGCGAAGACCAAATTTTATCGAAAAGAGAGAGGGGCATTATTTAATTTTTTTATACAAATAATCAATGTTCAATATTCAAGTTGAAGTGAGTCTAATCGCTGGGTTTTAAATACAAATAATCAATAGTCAATAGTCAATGTTCAATATTCAAGTTGAAGTGCGTCTAATCGCTGGGTTTTAATACAAATAATCAATATTCAATAGTCAATGTTCAATATTCAAGTTGAAGTGCGTCTAATCGCTTGGGTTTTAAATACAAATAATCAATATTCAATAATCAATGTTCAATATTCAAGTTGAAGTGCGTCTAATCGCTGGGGTTTTAAATACA
>RDXD01000507.1 GCA_004292575.1 Bacteroidota bacterium | reverse complement strand
CCATGCCGTAACCAAATGCAGTATCAGGCTACCAGTATCATTTTGTGAGGTCTGAGGGATTGAAATGTCTGGTAAAAGCTAATGCAATCTGAGTGTGGGCGAAAAGTAGGTAAAAAGCAGTTAGCTGAATCAGAATGGCCCTAAAATAGTACCAATTCGACCAAATATATAGCAGATGGCTTAATAAGCATGACGAACTTCCTGCCTGCACAACAAAATTCGAGCCCGTTGCCGGATATTTGTACTTATGGAAAGCACCCGCATACAAGCCAACATTGTTGACCTTGCCAAAAACCGTATTTTTTTTGGTGAAATTCAAATACAGGATGGTAAAATAGCCACCATTACCCCTTTGGACCAGAAAGGGCTTTCGGCTGATGCGCCCTTTGCCTTGCCGGGTTTTGTAGATGCGCATGTGCACATAGAAAGTAGCTTGCTGGTGCCCTCGCAGTTTGCGCGCCTGGCGGTGGTGCATGGCACGGTAGCCACCGTAAGCGACCCCCACGAAATAGCCAACGTGTGTGGCCTTAAAGGGGTGGAGTACATGATTGCCGAAGGAAAAACGGTACCGTTTAAATTTTACTTTGGTGCGCCCAGTTGCGTGCCAGCCACAGTTTTTGAAACTGCCGGTGCCGCAGTTAGTGTTGACGAGGTACAGGAATTACTGGCCCGTCCGGAGGTGAAATACCTGAGCGAGATGATGAACTTTCCGGGTGTATTGACTGGGCAGGCGGATGTGCTGGCCAAAATAGCAGCGGCAAAGGCCCTGCATAAACCCATTGATGGGCATGCACCCGCCCTGCGCGGCCAGGCTGCACAGCAATACATTAATGCTGGCATTAGCACCGATCATGAGTGTTTTACGTATGATGAGGCGTTGGATAAGCTAGAACGTGGTATGAAGATTTTAATACGCGAAGGCAGCGCCGCAAAAAACTTTGATGCCCTGGCGCCATTGCTGCACCAATGGTACGGCCAAATGATGTTTTGTAGCGATGATAAACACCCCGACAGTTTGCTGGAAGGGCATATTAACCAGCTGTGTGCCCGAGCGGTTGGGTTGGGCATAGATGTGTTTAAGGTGTTGCAAGCTGCTTGTGTAAACCCTGTGCGGCACTACGGCTTAGAGGTGGGTATGTTGCAAATGGGGGATGCCGCAGACTTTGTGCTGGTGGACAACCTCACGAATTTCAAGGTTTTACAAACTTATATCAATGGAGCACTGGTGTCGGAAAAAGGCCAGTCGTTCATCAATACCTCTGGCGCAGCCATCATCAACAACTTTAACTGCTTGCCCATACAAGCGGCAGATTTGCAAGTGGCGGATACCACCAGCAGCGCACCATTTGTACCCGTAATTGAAGCCCTTGATGGCCAATTAATAACCAATAAATTAATGCTAGAACCCCGGCGTAGCCAAGGTTTTTTGGTTAGCAATACCGATACCGACATATTAAAAATAGTGGTGGTAAACCGCTACCATCCTGCACCAGTGGCCAAAGGCTTTATAAAAAACTTTGGCTTAAAAAGGGGTGCTTTAGCCAGCAGTGTGGCCCACGATAGCCACAACATTGTAGCGGTGGGTGTAGATGACGACAGCCTAGCCAAAGCCATAAACCTGGTGATAGCCGAGCATGGTGGGCTTGCAGCTTGTACCGAAAAGGTGACTACAAACCAGCACCAAGTACTGGGCTTACCGGTGGCGGGCCTTATGACCAACGCCGATGGCTATGCTGTGGCCGAAGCTTATACCCAACTGGACCGTTTCGCAAAACACGAGTTGGGTTCTACCCTGCAATCGCCCTTTATGACGCTCAGCTTTATGGCTCTGCTGGTGATACCCCATCTAAAACTAAGCGACAAAGGCTTGTTTGATGGCGATGCTTTTGCGTTTGTGTAGTTGGCGAAATTTTCTATGGAAGTCGGGTAGTGGAAAATCGTCTTTTAACAATTAGTTAACACTGTTAACCACTAAGATATTCTCTTTAGTTATAAATTCATTACTTAATCTACTAAAAGTACCCAAGCCTTCCTAAGTGAAACCAATAACTTATTTATTAATGGCTGTGTTGCTGCTAGCATGTCGAAAACAAACGCTAGAAGACCCCTGCCTAAACATAGTGCAGCCCAACGGCGACTTTGTATTTCTAGAGCCTGTAGGAGACACCAGTTTTGCGGCCGATACAGTATTTGCTGACAATGGTGCTGTTTTTAGGCCATTGGCAAAATACGAAACGGAAACGTGGAAAGTTGGTAATGACCCCCGGGAATTTGAAGGCCCTAATTTTGGGCTGCTTTTTCCTGAAAAGTATTCAGAAACCATATCGGTAAGTTTTAAAGGTACCGCAAAGCCCAACTCCCTCTGCTTTCCCAACGATAAAGGCACCTACAAGGCCACCAAAAAACTAACCGTAGTTGAGCAGTTCGACCGAGCCACCCTTACCGTTAGCTCAATGGTAGGCAGCTACGTTGGCAGTTATACGGACGCGCCAAATGATAAATGGACTGTTTCATTAAAATATTTTGATAGCGCAAATAAATATAGTCCAAGTTTGACAGGTGTGAGAAATTTTTACAGATTATTTAATTTCCCAAGGGTTAATCCAAACACCAGTGGTGAAGTTAAACAATATCCCGAACTGGAAAATAGTATAAGCATCGAGATGGGCTTCAAATCATTTTCTTACTCTTTCGATAGCGAGTATATTGGTAAAGGCTGGCTGATTCAAGATACGCTTTTTATACTGAACGGCCATAAACCAAGGGTTAGAAAATTCATTGCTATAAAACAACACTAAATACATTTCTTATGAAACCAACTTTCAACTTATTGACTTTCTTGTTCTTGTGTTTTCAAGGCTTTGCGCAGTACCCATGTCAAAACAGCATTAGTACCAACCCGTTACTGCCCCTCAACAACCAATTGGGGAGCAAGGCCAATACTTTTTTCAATTGGGAGGACCAGTTTTGGGCATTAAAGCCGCTTAATTTAGGGAACTGCACACGACCCAACATTACCGAATCGCCCTTTTTCAGGACTGATAATTTAGAAGAGTTGAGAGAATCGAAAGATATGAAGTATGAAGATGGTTGGGAATTGGTGATGAGGAAAGTTGGACTAAATGAGAGCAACCAACCTTATGTTGATAACGACAATGATATTGGAATTTTCCTGTACAACAAATACACTGGTATTCTACGAATCTTATTTCGAACATGCAGAGGTGCCGACTACAACGGTTCAGCCATAACAATTCAGTTTGATGGCACCAGCAGCATGCGTACAGATTTATTGGAAATAGCCCGTGGCAATGTATCAGCTTTGGATAAGCTATATTCACCAGTTTCTTTTTCCGCAGGTGGTCAATACACTAATAACGATACAAAATGGTTTTATGCTGATTTTCCAATGACGTATGACCCATGCACCTGTTTGTACCCGTCTAAATTGAGAATAGTCTCGAATCTAATTGCTACATCTACTCTTAACATAACGGGAGGCATAACGGGCGATATCTATTCAAAAAATACAGCCGGAAAAGCTCAGATTGAAAAGAATGGTTCATACTCATGGAAAGATTTTTCGGCTGGAGTGAACGGCAAGCTTAGTGCAGGCTACAGCAGTATAGATAAGTTCACAAGCGAAACTCAAAAATTAGCAGAAAACATCGGCACGACGGACACTTCTGGTCGAAAAGATGCACTAGATAAATTTGCGAGTTTCTTGAAGGACAATCAGTTTTTACGAGCTGGTTTAAATGCGGTGCCTTGGTTGAAGTCAGCTGTTGGTGTAATTGATTTTTTTACAGGTGGCGGTAATAAAACTGCTGGCCCGCAAGAGGTGAAAATATTACCAATGGCTGTAAATTTAACTGCGAAGCTTACCGGAACATCTACCTTTACTGCACCCTATCACAACATTGTTTTTACGAATCCTGGTAGTAAAAATGCACAGCTTGACCCGGCAGTTTACCCCTATTATAATGAGGTGATGGGTATTTTTAATCTGTTAGGCACCCCAACCTTGTTTGTGCAGGCCAATTCTAACACTTATATTGATGAGCAGTCAGAATATCGTATAGGTTTCCAAGAACGCAGGTTTAAACTGGATGTTAGCACTTTAAAGTACGTTGTAAATCCGGCGGCTGGCCTTACCATTCAAGATATGAAAGCGGCAATACTGATAGGCGGTCAAAGGCGAACTTTCCCCATTTGTAGCAATCAAAACCTGATGCTCCCCGACTTTCAGTTTGAAGGTAAAGATGCCCTAACGAACGTGGAAAAATTTAGAACCGATTATTTCGATATGAACTGTTTTTCGAACCGGGTTTTTGAGGCCAAGTATTATAGCAATTCAGTAGCCGCGGGATCGGCAAGTTATCAACGCAGTGATATTGGCTGTCCTACTGTAGATAACTCACAGGCTTGGCTAAAGTTAATGATTAACTTTAGCCGAAACAACGCTACCGCAAACACGCAAAATGTGCTTTATGTGGTAACATTTCCTTTAAAAATCGTTACCGATAACAATCTTCGATTTTTCAACAACACTTATGTGTGCAACGGCCCTGTAATTTTACCCCAAGCATCAGCGTCCGAAGTAACAAGCCATTGTAACAATACTGTAAAATACTATACCTCTAGCCGACGACTATCTTCCATAAAGCCCGATGTTGACACGGTTCCAATAATTGAAAAACTCTCTATAAGTGTTTCGCCAAATCCAACAAAAGGGCTGATTGCATTATCTATTGCACCAACAACCTCTTCGCTTTTAAATATAAAGCTCTTTAGTGCCGACGGCAGGCTTATAAATGAATTGTATAGAGGGAATAAATGGCTCAGGTACGGATATAGCCAAACTGTAAATCTGAACCTAGTTAATGGTACCTATCACGTTTTGGTTAAAACAAACGATGGTACTGTAACTAAAAAGATAATAGTTGTAAAGTAAACGCAATTAGTGGATCGGCATAAATTGAGTTGTTACCGGTAGCATAAAGTGGTAAACTATGAATATGCAGTGTGGAGTAGGCTGCTGGTTCTTAACGCGGTTGTGCATTAGCGGTTGTTGTTAAGTCGTCTTTGCCATTGTTAATTAACTGGCGATGATTTTAGCAAACGCTATCTATTAAACTGTCAAAGTTTGCCCTAACACGAGTTGATTCTATTTTTTTGTTTCTACAGCTTTTGCATAATAAAATATCACTCTTTTTGTGCATTTGCACCCTTCCAAATTGCCGCTTTGCTCAATTTGGAAGGTGCCTGCCGCCTTCGTACTTCTCATTCAAAAGCATTGGCGAAACTTTACGCTTACAAGCCCCGCCGCACAAAGCAAACCATGCATGGGCATGGGTTGCTTTGTAATTGGGTTTGCTTGGGTTTAACGTATGCTTAGTCGCATATCCTTAGGGTATTTAATGCTGTATCCAAACCTTATTTTTTTGCTTTCTCCCGGTGCCAGCGTTAGGCTCCAGTTAAGCACGCCTAGGTCTTTGTTTATTTCTGCATTGCTGTGCTGTTCCAGCTCTACCACAATGTCTTTGTTGTAGCTCATGGGGTATTGGTCCTTCAACAACAGGTTAAGGGGTTGTTTTTTGTTGTTTTTTACCACCAGTTCGTAGGTCAGGTATTCGTATTTGTTGTCGCCTTTGGTTTTGTTTTGGTTGTCGTCTTTTACCAGGGTGCGCTTTATGCTCACACGTTTGTCGCGTCCCAGGGCAATGCTCAAGGTGTCGAGCGTGCTGTTGGGGTTAATGTACGATTGGCCCAAGTAAACATTATCCATAATGATGTTGGCCTCGCCCGGTAACAGATTTAGCTTTTCCCAGTTGGTCAGTTCGGCCACCAAAAAGGCATCACCATCCATTTTGGGTACCGCATAGTGTTTGTAGGCGGCCTGTACCGCTTCTTGTTTTATGGCCACGGCGTAGGGCTTGCCATCTGTGGGTACATCGTATGGCAAATCAATATCGAAATTGGTGTTCAGCTGGCTTTCGTTCAAAGTTAAATAGGTATCAATGTAGCTAGGTTGCTCGGTGGGCTTTTCGTCGTCCTTGTCTTCATTTAGGTTTTTGTTGCCGTAGCCTACCACCACTACTTCGTTTAGTAGCTGCGCGTCGGCCCGCGCCATGCTGGCTTTGGTTTTCTGAAAATTGGCTTGTACTTGGGGTTGCAAATACCAGGCGGTCAACTGCGGCATGGTGTTGCTTAGGTTGGGGTTGCTGGTGCTAAGCGTTAGCTTGGTTTGCTTCCAATGCAGCCCGGTGGTTTGTTGTACGCTGGCTTTGTAGCCCAGGGTAAAGCTGTTGTCGGTGCTTTTTATGCGCATGTCGTAGCTGGCTATCCAGCCTGCATTGGGTGTAAAATAGCTTACACCAAATTCGGCGGGTCCGGGTGCCGAAGCCATTATTTGCAGCACCAATTGCCCTACCGGCGGGTTGGGTAGCTGTTGGCTAGCCGCGTACTGATGCATGCGGGTGCTAATGGCTTGGGCAGTTAGTTGTGCTTCACCACGGCGGTTTTGCACATCAAATTGTTTTTTGTGCAATCCTTCAATTTTAGCTTCGTAGTAGTCGGCCAGTTTAATCAGGTTATCGCTGTTTATGTCTTTGCCATTGCTGCCATCGGCAGTTTTTAGCAGGGCCGTTATTTTATCGGCTATGGTTTGCACGGTGGTAAGTTCTTGCTGCAACACAGCCATTAGTTTGTTCAGGTTGGCCACACTGTCTTCCATTTTTTTATACAGCGCATCGGGTACCCATTTTTGGGTTGGCGTGTAGGTTTGTAGTTTTTGGCTCATTAGCACCACCTGCTCGGGGCAGCGCACTTGTAGTGTTTTGGGGTTAGCGCTTAGGCTAATGTTGTTTATTACCAGCTGCTGAATGCCCGTAACAAGATTGGCCTTAGTGCTGTGGTTTAGCTCGGCGCCGGCGCCGTAGTAAACTGTGGCGGCCGTAAGGTTGGCTTGCACGTTAATGGTTTTGAGACTGCTGTCGGGGTTTTGAGCCAGTACCCAAATGGGCATAGTGAGAGCCGCAATTAAGATTTGGTAGCGCATACTTCAATTGTTTTTTAGTTTATCTTGTAATAGGGTGCTTGTTGCAGGCTTGATGCTGATGCCAGCGTAATTACACAGCAGCATTCTTTTTTTATGGCAAATGGCTTTGCAAAAAATAGTACCGGGCGGCTAAAAAAAGTGTATTTTGGGTGGCAAAACGCCATAGCACCATGAACGATAATTTCTTTCTGATACTGGCAGCCATTTTGTGCATGCCCATTTTGCCTGCATTTATCATTTACAAATTTTTGCCCGAAAGTGAAACCCAGGTAGATGGACCTTACAGCAAACTGAATCTGAAACTTAAAGGTGCTTTTGCCGGTTATTTTTTGCTGGTAATTGTGGGTGTGGGGCTGCAGTGGGCGGTAATGAACAATGCACAAACCAAGCAAATAGAAAGCCTTACCCGTGCAGTGGCCGAGCGGGACAGTGCCATCGGCATTATGAAAGTGAGCATGGCGGCCTCTGCCAACCCGGTAATTGACTGGCGGGTAAAAGGTTTAGTGCTGCCGGGCGAAAAAGAAGGAACGCGCTTTTTCTTTGACGACGGCACCACCACCAAAAGCCCCGACGGCAGCTTTGAACTCATAAAACGCACCCTCACTGTTATGGGCAAAGCCAGCCCGCCCAAGTGGATTTGTGTATATAATCCGCTGGCGGGCTACCGCGTGGTGAGTCTTAATCGCGATGTAAACCACCCCGATATAGCTGCCTTTAATGTGGCCTTCAACGACTCTGCACACGAAATCTTAATTCGCAAACCCATCAATATAAATAGCGCCGAGGAAGACAGCGTGGTGGCGGTAGCCGGTTTTTTAAACGGAAATCCAAGTCTCAAAACCCAGGTAGAAGCCGCCAATCCACAAATTTTTAGAAAGGCCGAGGCGCTCCGGATCATTAAAGCGGTAGAAAAAGTGAACCATTTGCCCAAGGCAACGGTACAAGCCATTAATGGCCGGCGTATTCAACGTTGAGCAGTTTGCGCACCCAGCCCAATTGTGCTGCCAATTGCCGCCGTTGGCCGCAAGCCAAAAAGCTAGCCTTTTAGCGCAGCAATGGTTTGCATGGCATTGGCCGCGCTAAACACCGTATTGCCGGCAACCAGCACGTTGGCTCCGGCAGCAATCAGCAGGGGAGCGTTTGCTAGCGTTACGCCACCATCCACTTCAATCAACGTTGTTGCTCCTCGGGCATCAATCAGTTGGCGGGCGGTGCTAATTTTTTGGTAGGTGTGTTCAATAAATTTCTGACCCCCAAACCCCGGATTTACGCTCATAATCAGCAGCAGGTCAATATGTTCTATTACCTCGGCAATGGCGGCCACCGGCGTATGCGGATTTATGGCCACGCCGGCTTTAAGGCCAAGGCTTTTTATTTGTTCTAAATTGCGGTGCAGGTGTCGGCACGCTTCATAATGCACGGTAATGATGTCGGCACCCGCCTGGTGAAACGCACTTACAAAACGTTCTGGTTCTTCTATCATCAAATGCACATCAAACGGCTTGGTACAAGCGGGCTTCAATGCCGAAACCACCGGCAGGCCAAAGCTGATGTTGGGTACAAAGCGGCCATCCATGATGTCTAAATGCAGCCAATCGGCGGCACTATCGTTCACCAGCGATACGGCGCTCTGGAGATTTAGAAAATTGGCAGCAAGCAGGGAAGGGGCTATAAGAGGCATGCCGCAAATTATGCTTTTGTAAGTAAATGGGTTTGCATATACACGCCAATGGGTGTAAAATATGGGTATAACGGCCAAAGCGCAATGCGGTTGCTACCCAGCCTGCTTTGTAATTATTTCGTCAGTCTTTGTACGGCTTCCTGTGCTTCTGTTATGGAGCTGTCCAACGCAAATGCCGTTTCATAGGCCGTGGCGGCTTCGGTGGGCTGGCCCAGCTGTTCCTTGCATTTTGCCAGCCAGTAGTAGGCATCGGCATATTTTTTATTCAGCTGGGTCAATGTTTCAAAAGTTTTTAGAGCTTCGGCATAGCGCCCTGCATCATAAAAACCGTAGCCTTTTTCCATCAGCGCCTCAGCAAAATTGTAGTTAATTTCCAGCGCTTTATCCAACCAAAGCCTGGCCGTGTCATACTGCTTTGCAAGGTTGTAGTAAACGCCCTTTATAAACCAGCAGCGGCTTCGCACTTCGTCGTCGGGGAAACTACGGGCAATGCTGTCGGCCAATGCAAGGCT
>RDXD01000289.1 GCA_004292575.1 Bacteroidota bacterium | reverse complement strand
GTGGTTACAAATATGCATTTGTAGCCTTTTACCACAGCCGCTAGGGCCAGCCCCATGCCCGTGTTGCCGCTGGTGCCTTCAATAATGGTGCTGCCGGGCTTAAGTTTGCCCTCGGCCTCGGCTACCTCTACCATTTTTAGGGCCATGCGGTCTTTTATGCTGTTGCCGGGATTGAAGTAATCAACTTTGGCCAATATGGTGCCCGGTAGGTGACTGGTTATTTTGTTGAGTTGGATAATGGGGGTGTTACCAATGGTTTCGAGTATATTTTTCTTCCAGGCCATGATGATTATTTAATGCAAAGTTGGGGGTATAGCCAGCTTGTAAATACGCTTTGGCAAAAATATAGTGTGGCGTAAGCCGGCGTACGGTGTGGGCGGCCGGTGCTGGCCTGGCTATGCATTACTGCCCAAGGGCCCCGGATTGTAGTGGAAAGCCCGCACGCCCAACCGAAGGGCGGGCGGAGGACTTGGAACGGAAAGCCGGGACTGCGGCTTAGCCATGAGGTGCGGCCCATGGCCCCAAAAAATATGGCTTTAATGGCGGCCTACCTGCAAATTGGCTTTGGCGTTATGATTGTAACTTGCACCCCTTATGCGTCATTTAAAAGCCTTGCGGCCTTACTTGTGGAAGTACAGAAGACGGCTGGCGGCAGGCATTTTTTTTACAGTGGTATCGAACTACTTCGCCATAATGGCCCCACAGATTACGGCCTATGTGGTAGATGCGGTGCAGCAGTTGCTGCCGGGGGCCACGGCTAAGACGCCGGCTAGGCAAACCGACCCCTTGGTGAACTTTTTTATTGACTGGGCCGAGGGCTTGCACTGGCAGTTTTCGGGGCTGGTGGCCTTGTGCGGCATCACCATTTTGATGCTGGCAGTGGTGCGGGGTACCTTTATGTTTTTGATGCGGCAAACCCTTATAGTAATGAGCCGGCACATTGAGTACGACCTTAAAAACACGGTGTATAGCCACTATCAAACGCTGGATGCGGGCTTTTATAAAAGCCATACGGTAGGCGACTTAATGAACCGCATATCGGAAGACATTAGCAGGGTGCGCATGTACGCAGGCCCGGCCATTATGTATCTTTTTAACCTATGCACCATTATAGTTTTTGCGGTGTATAATATGCTGGCCAAAAACGTGAGCCTTACGGTGTACACGCTGGCACCGCTGCCGCTGCTGGCCATTACCATTTACTATGTTAACACCATTATTCATAAAAAAAGCGAGAAGATTCAGGGGTTGCTAAGTGATATTACCACCAATGCCCAGCAATCGTACAGCGGCATAAGGGTTATAAAAAGCTATGTGCAAGAAAAGGCGATGCTGGGTTTTTTTGAAGCCAATAGCGAGGCTTACAGGCAAAATGCCATTGGCCTGGCTAAGGTGGAAGCCATTTATTTTCCATCGAATTTGCTGCTTATTGGCATTAGCACCTTAGTAACCATTATGATGGGTGGACTGTATTTTTTGCAGGGTAAAATAAGCGATGTGGGCATTATTGTGGAGTTTGTGCTGTACATTAACATGCTTACTTTTCCTGTAAGCGCTATTGGCTGGGTGGCTAGCATGATACAGCGGGCATCGGCATCGCAAAAGCGGCTAAACGAGTTTTTGCAACAGAAGCCTACCGTGGAAGATGGTGTGGGCGCACCAACCGAAGCCAAGCCGGGCAAGGCAGCAAGCATAACTTTTGAAAATGTAACCTTTACGTACCCCCATACGGGTATAGTGGCGCTTAAGCAGTTTAATTTGGAGGTGAAGCCAGGGCAGCGGATTGCGGTAATTGGAAAATCGGGGAGCGGGAAGAGCACGCTGGGCCAGCTGCTGCAAGCGCATGGTTTTTACATCCAC
>RDXD01000506.1 GCA_004292575.1 Bacteroidota bacterium | reverse complement strand
GCGGCCAATTTTAGGTAAACCGCGGGCGGTGTATCCACCACCCACAAAACAACAATACAGGATGAGTGGTGCTTTAAAAGAGGTGCGCAATCGCATACAGTCGGTAAAAAGTACAGAGCAAATTACCAAGGCCATGAAAATGGTGAGTGCTGCAAAACTGCGGCGCTCGCAGGATGCCATCACCCAAATGCGGCCTTACAGCAGGAAACTGCAGGCCATATTGAGCAATATTATTAGCAACACCGACGTAGAAGCTGGAGGCGCGCTTACGGCAGAGCGGCCCATAGAAAATGTACTGCTGATTGTAATAACCAGCGATAGGGGTTTGTGTGGTGGCTACAATGCCAACCTCATAAAACTTGCCAAGCAAACCATTGCCGAAAAATATGCCGTTCAGGCCCAAAAAGGCAAGGTTGCCATTTGGAACATGGGCAAAAAAGGTTGGGAAAGCCTTTCGAAAATGGGTTATAATACCAACGACAGATTCAAAGACATCTACCTCCACTTAAGTTTTGAACAGGTAAAAATAGCCAGCCAAGCTGCCATGGATGCCTACGCGCAGCAGCAGTTTGATGTGGTAGAGATTGTGTACAGCGAGTTTAAGAACGCGGCGCAACAACAGTTTCACGTAGAACGATTTTTGCCCATTGCCAAACTAAAGGCGCAGGCTGGTGTGGCCAAAGCCGATTTTATTTTTGAGCCCAACAAAGAGGCACTGATAGCAGAACTGATGCCAAAAATATTAAACACCCAACTGTACAAAGCAGTTTTAGATGGCAGCGCAAGCGAGCACGGCGCACGTATGACCGCCATGGATAAAGCCAGCGAAAACGCTAAAGAGATTTTGAAAGCGCTAAAAATTAGCTACAACCGTGCCCGCCAAGCAGCCATTACCACCGAGCTTACCGAAATTGTGAGTGGGGCCGCAGCGCTAAACGGTTAATCCAAACGCCGAGCTTTGAACCCCACCCCACCGTTTAATTAACGGCAGCACCCATATTTAGGCCATGGAAATATCTGTGATTATACCGCATCTGGAAGCGTTAATATTTGCCAGTGAAAAGCCGCTAACGACCATGGACTTGGTGGAGCTGGTGAATAATGCCTTGGGCTTTATAGACGAGCGTGCCGACCTTGACCAAGTGGAAACTGCGCTAGAAGCCATTGTAGAAAAATATAAAAGCGAGTTTTATCCGTTTCAAGCCAAACAGAGCGGCGGCGGCTGGCAGTTTCTAACCAAACCGCTGTACCACAAAACCATTGCACAGCTTAATGGTGAAAAATTTCTGAAACGCCTTAGTACAGCAGCCTTAGAAACACTGGCCATAATTGCTTACAAACAACCGGTAACCAAAGGCGAAATGGAAAATATTCGCGGTGTAAACTGCGACTATGCGGTTCAAAAACTGCTGGAAAAAGACCTGGTTGTAATTATTGGCCGCCGAGAAGACGCACCCGGACAGCCTTTACTGTACAGCACAAGCAAATCGTTTATGGATTATTTTGGCATTAACCATGCCGGTGAGCTGCCAAGCCTGGATGATATAATGCCCAACAACATTGCCGAAGCAACTTTTATAAACCAAACCGAGCTGTTTGACAATACTGCTGAACCCTTGCCCAACAACAATTTGGTGGTTACGGCCAATGGCGACATGGTAGAAATAGCGCAATTGGAAGCGGAAACGATGGTTGAAAATCAACCGGACCTTACACCAAATACAGCCAATGACGAAGCCGTGGAAGTAGGGCAACCTAAAGAAGACACGATAGCCGAAAACCAAAATGAGCTTACCCAAGACACAGCCAATGACGAAGCATTGGAAGTAGAGCAACCTAAAGAAGCCACGATAGCCGAAAATCAAACTGAGCCTAGCCTAGACACAGCCGATGAAGACGGCGATTCTAATACCTTGGTTGACGGGGCAACAGCGCAAGATAACTTCTTGGAAAAAGCGCTGCAAGAGCCACCCGAAACGCCCATTGAACCGCTGGATAACGCCCCTACTACAGACCAACCAAGCGAATAATTCTTACAACCTCTGCACTATTGCTAAGCTGTAAGCGCATTTGTGGCAAATTGAACGATTGCATTTGTTAATTTGCGCCCCTTATCAAGGGGGTTTTACTTTATATCCCATTTTATTTATCAATGGTTCAAACGCTTACCAACGAACAGCTTACCGACCTTGCTGCGCAATATAGCACGCCGCTTTATGTGTATAATGCCGATGTAATAAAGCATCAGTATGAAAAGCTAACGGGTGCATTTTCTGGGCAAAACTGCCGCTTTTTTTATGCTTGTAAAGCACTCACCAACTTGCACATATTGCGGTATGTGAAGCAGTTGGGGGCCGGTATTGATTGCAGCAGCATAAACGAGGTACATTTGGCATTAAAAGCAGATTTTCTGCCACAAAACATATTGTACACCAGCAACGGCATTGATTTTGCCGAAATTGAAACCGCAGTAACACTGGGCGTAAATGTGAACATTGATAGCTTGAGTAACCTCGATAAATTTGGGCATAAATACGGCGCAAACTACCCCATAGGCCTCCGCTTACGACCGAATATTTTAGCAGGTGGAAATTTAAAAATTAGTACCGGACACGATAAAAGTAAATTTGGCATTCCGGTAGATCAGCTACAACCCTTGTTGGAAATTATAAACCGCCACAACCTACAGGTGCGGGGCCTGCACATACACACCGGTAGCGAAATAAAAGATGTGGGCGTGTTTACCGAGGGTATAGACGTGCTGCTAAACCTGGTACACCATTTTAAGCACCTCGCATTTATAGACCTTGGTGGGGGCTTTAAAGTACCCTACAAACCGGGCGATGGCGAAACGGATATGGATTTATTGGCCAAAACGGTTTCTATATCATTTGCACAATACGCTGCTGCCACAGGTAAGCAGTTTGAAATATGGTTTGAACCAGGTAAATATTTGGTGAGTGCCAGTGGCTACTTTTTAGCCAAAGTAAATGTGCTAAAACCTACTGCTGCCGCCCATTTTGTGAGCCTTAACACTGGATTCAATCACCTTATAAGGCCCATGTTTTACGACAGCTATCACCATATAAAAAACATAAGCAATCCCCTGGGCCCAATGCACGACTATGCCGTGGTGGGAAACATTTGCGAAACCGACACTTTTGCATGGGAAAGGCCACTAAACGAGGTACGTGAGAACGACCTGCTGGTGTTTTTTAATGCTGGTGCTTATGGCTACGAAATGAGCAGTAACTTTAACAGCCGTTATAAGCCTGCCGAGGTAATGGTGAATGAAGGCGCGCCCAAATTGATTAGAAGACGTCAGAATTTTGACGACCTGTTGACGGAGATATGTTTGGACTAAAACTGGGTTTCAAGGGTCCATTAAGGCACGCAATGTATTTTAGTCAACCACTTTATTTGTTTTAACTGTATGCCCGCAGCCTTTAGGTTGTTGACGATATAGCAACGCTGTTTTTTTAGCCAATCCACCCGCTTGCCTTTTATTTTTTTGCTAACTTGCAACCTGTTGGCAAATAATTACGGTATTATCTGCCCTGCTTTATCACCATCAATTGCTTTTAAAATGAGGCCTTTTTTTCAAAAATCGTTTGGATTTTTATTGACTTTATGCCTGCTTGCGCAAGCCATTTTAGCACAGGAAACCATACCCGGGGTAAGGTTTGAAACAGCAGCACCTATTGTAGAACGGGCGGGCGACATTGAAGCCCGAAGTATTGCTAAAGGTTTGCCCACCCGCATACGTGTAGCCGAGGAGCTTAGTACCAAAAACGAAAGGCGTCCTTTTCTAAACCCTTCTTCGCCAAAAACAGTTTCATTCCCCGAAGTAAAGGCCGAACCCGTGCCCGGGCAAACCAACATTACGCAAACCATTCACTCTAACTTTCAGGGTATAGGAATAGGCGAAAGTGGCTTTCTACCGCCCGATAACATGGGCGATGTGGGAACCACACAAATTTGTGTAGTAGGCAACGGCCGCATAAAGTTTTACAACAAGGTTACGGTATGCCAACAAGCATTGGTTACCAACAGCAGCACCGGCACATCATCGCTTGGCGGAGCTGCGTTTAGTGCCGACCTCGACGTTTTTTTTGAATCTGTAAGAAACTCCAGCAGCACTACCGACCCACGGGTGCATTTCGACCGCCTTACAAGGCGCTGGTTTGTAGTGTGCATAAATACCACCAACACCCGAAACCGGATACTAATGGCCGTGAGCGACGGGCCAACCATAACCGCCCAAACCAATTTTACCTTTAGTTTTTTTGTACACGACCAAGGTACCACAACCGGCCAAGACGACAATAACGCCTTCTGCGACTACCCCATGATGGGTGTAGATAGACACGCACTATACATTGGCGGTGTTATTTTTAGTTCGGCAGGGTCTTACCTAGGTGCCAGTTGCTACGTGGTAAACAAAGCAGCACTGGTGGCAGGTTCAGCCGCTAACGTTACCGCTTTTAGGCGTGTAGGCACTGGCTCAAGTGGTATTTTTGCGCCACAAGGCGTTACTAACGACGACCCTGCGGCCACGCGGGGTTATTTTGTGGGTGTAGATGCCGCACAGTTCGGTAGGCTACGCTACTTGGTTATTAGCAACCCCGGCACAAGCCCAACCTCCACGCTCAATGCGCTAACCGTTTCCTCTACCTCCAACCCCATTGACCAAGTAGTAAGCGGGAGTGTAAGACCAATTGATGCCTCGGACGACAGATTGATTAATGCGGTACTGGTGCGCAACAAGATTGATGGACGTCAGAGCATTTTAACCGCCCATGGCGTTGGCGTAAGTCAAACGGGCGTTGCCACGAATACAGCAACGGCCGACCGCAATGCTGTTCGCTGGTATGAGCTTGCAGTTAGTGGCGCAACGCTTAGTGTAAGGCAAAGCGGCACCGTATTTGACAATTCACCCGGCAGCTTTGCCAGCAGTTATATTTATGGTGCATTGGGTGGAAGTGGGCAAGGCCACGCGCTTTTAGGTGCTACAGTAGCAGGGCCAACAGAGCCGGCCAATGTGGCCATTGCTGGGCGGTACAATACACAAAACTTAGGCGTGCTAAGCCCTGTGGTATCTGCCACCTCATTTTCAGAATCGTATAATCAAGAAGATGCCGGAACGCAGCGCTGGGGCGATTATTCGCAAACGGTGCTGGACCCCAGCGATGACATGACGCTTTGGACATTTCAACAATATACCAACGGTGTAAATAGCTGGGCGGTAAGGGCCACCCAAGTAAAGGCCCCGCCGCCCGCTACCCCAACTACCATGACCACCCTAATTTGCAACGACACCCGCATACAAACGGTAACCCTAACCGGCCAAAGCACCGACTTTAGCGGCTTCTACGATCCCGGTGTTGACACAGATGGCCCTGGCTATACCGGACGATTGCGGGTAACCAGCTCAGGAAACGTGTCTATCAGCGACATTACTTTCACCAGCCCCACGCAAATTGGTTTCACCATTAACTATGCGGCAGCCACACTGGGCAGCCAACAAACACTCACCATTACCAACCCCGACTGCCAAACTGCAAGATTCACCTACACACTGCCTACGGGTTGTGGAGCACTGCCTGTAAAATGGTTGGGCATATCGGCGCAGTGGGTGGGCACACAGGCTAGGGTAGGATGGAAAGTGGCTGAGGAAAAAAACAACCTGGCCTACGAGATAGAAAGGAGCAGCACCGGACAAGTATTTGCGTCTATAGGTAGAATCAGCAGCCGTAACCAAACCGAAGCCGTTGAATACAACTATAACGACGCTCAGGCCGGGTCGGCTAACTTTTACCGCATCAAACAAATTGACCGCGATGGCGCCATAACTTACTCCTCAACCGTTTTCTTAGGCAAAAAAGCAGTTACCAAGTTGGCGGTTACTCCAAATCCGGCAAAGGATAATGTGATGGTGTTTTTACCCGCAAATCAAGGGCAGGTACGCCTGATAGACATGTCGGGTAAAGTTTTGCGCAGTAGCACTACCAGCAGCAATGTGACCAGCTTTTCGGTGCAGGGCCTTAGCAGTGGCGTGTATTGGGTTGAGTTTTTGGGGGCTGGCAAAACCGACCGTGTAAAACTGGTACGGCAATAGTTAATATTTTTTAAAACATTTGGTGCTCAGGACGCTGTATGGTCCGAGTGCATAATTTCATTCAAAATCCTAATCTAAACCATCCCATAGTCAATTAAACAAACCATTTTATGAACATAAAACTTCACCCGTTAATTGTTGTGTTGCTAATAGGCTGTAGCTTTTATGGAAATGCTGCAGGTGTAGTAAGTAAACGTGAGGCTACAATAGAAAAATCGGTAGCATTTGTGCTTGGACTACAAAACTATGTTGACGAGCAAGCGGGAACGCTAACGTTAAAAGGACTGGAGGCTCATTTGCAGCGCAAGCTTAGCCTGCGTGAAAAGCTGGCGTTCCGCCATTACCAAAAGCATGGTAGCAACATGGCAGCGGCACCGCTTAAAATGGACGATTATGACCTGAAGCGGAAAAACAAGCTTTTGGGAGCACTAGCCATGTCATTTGGTATTGGTGGGATTATTTTAGGATTTATTCCTTTTGCTAGCATTGTACTGTTACCGCTTGCGTTGGTGCTAGGCATCATATCTGTTTCGCGTGCCAACAAATTTGAATCTAAATACAAATCGGGTTTTGGCATGGGCTTAGCTGGTTTAATTATGGGGGGCCTTGGTGTACTTTTCGTAATCTTAGCACTAGCTTTACTCCTGTCAATCTCCTTTAGCTAGTGAGTGCGTAATTAACGCCATCAGCAAAAAACATAGAAAAACATCCATCTTATGACCCTTATGCACAAAAAAAACGCCACCCTCATCATTGCAGCTATTGTTTGCTTTTCGTCGGTTTCAAGTTGTTTAACCCCTGAAAAGCTTGATAAATTCGTAGCCGAAGAATATAACAATCAACTGCCCAAGTCAACCAACAAAACAAAAGACTACATTAATGTCATCCCCACAGCATCAGACGATGATAAAAAGATTTCTAGATCGGTTCACAAAACCGACAAGTTTTTGCCCTTAATCATTTATTGGAAATACGACCATCGGCACTTCTGCTCGCTAAATCCAGCCATCCCTATTGCAAACTTTTCTAATGCCATTAATGCTTTAGCCACCAAAAAACTGACCGATAAACTAGACGATCGGAGATTAGAACTAACCGTTGAGCAAGCGCCTGCATCGTTTTCAATTGTTGTAAAAGAAAATTTGATATGGTTAGTGTATGCGTTTTCGTGGGCCAAGGTTTACATAGAGCCTGATAGAAAAGACCTGGTGGTTTCTTATAAACTTATTGAATCTGGAAAGACATTAAAAACCGGGAAAATTTCGGTTAAAAATGCAGATCAAAATCAAGGCCTACGTTGGTTTCAATCGTGGAAATCAGCCACCTCGGAATACTTGTCTGCTTACAAAGCTAATTTTACAAACATGACCAAGTTGTTTGTGAATCAGCTTTCGGAAGAAATGTAGTTTGGCAAAAAAATGCATCATCCAAAAATTGATTGAGCACGGTTGGTTTTAATCTTTTTAACCTTGAAACGAGGCTAATGCGTAGCGTTACGCTTACAAATCGTAAATTTTCTTGTTGATAAACTTACTCTTTTTTAGGCCTCTAGCACTTGTGTTGGAGGGGGTCTGTCGTATAGTTTACAGTTTTGTCCACTCACAATTTACGCCATCAGAATTACTGTAAGCAAAAGTTTTTTTCTCTCTGTTATAAGATATTATGGTACTTGAATCAGTCTCTTTTAAAAATAAAGTAGCAGTACTTTTTATCCATTTAATTTGCTTACCATTTACACTCTGTATCAAATAAGATTTACCATTTTCTTCTTTCATTGAAACAGACCACGTATTTAACCCACAAGTTGTTTTATAATCGCCGTCAATAAGCTCTGCTGATATTTGTATGTTAAATTCACTTAATTTCCTTAGCGGATAATAATGGGAAACAGTAACAATTGGAGAATCACCAGGCTTGATATTAACAGAACTTTCGTAATTATAAATTCTTCCCGGTTCATACTGCATTAGAACAGTACTTTTACTTTCGGTAAAAAGTTTTGTTGGTTCACCCTTAATCATTACGCCATCATTGGCTAAAAATCCAATGGCATTTCTAACCGTTACTTTTGATGAGGATTGATAAGCAAAGCCATTTGGTGCGGTCGATCCGGGACTTTGGACAGCAGTTGGTTGTTCATAAAAAATTGCATGTTGTGTTTTATTAACTGCGGTGACTGTTATAAGCCATTTGTCTTTTTTGCCACCACTAATTTTTTGAGCTCGATAAGCTATTTCAAATCCATTTTGGTTGCTAAGCATTTTTTCTGTTTGACTAAATGAGATGGTGTTGGCGAAAACCAAGAGAGCCATGATTATAATTTTCTTTCTCATACATGAGGTGTTTGTTTTGGAAGTTAAAACATGAAATTTTATCACAGTTGCAACATATTACACGTTATACATTTTCTTCATAAATCTGTACCAATTCGACCAAGGTCTGCACCGCTTTTTGCATGTCGTGCACGCCAATCCACTCAGTTTTGCTGTGTATGCCTTGCATGCCGGTAAAAATGTTTGCAGTGGGCAGGCCCATAAAGCTAAGCTTACTGCCATCGGTACCGCCACGTATGCTTTGCATGCGCACAGCAAGCCCGGCACGCTCTAAGGCTTGTCGCGCATACGCAATTACTTCGGGGTGCTCATCAAGCACTGCTTTCATGTTGCGGTATTGCTCAGTTACGCTGGTTTCAAGCCGGGCTCCAGGGTACTGACTTACCACAATTTCCGCCAGTGCTTTCAACTTGGCTTCGTGCAACAGCAACTCATGGGTGTCAAAATCGCGAACAATACATTCAATAGTGGCTATTTCAGCATTGCCCTCCAGGTGAACGGGATGCACAAAGCCCTGGCGGCCCTCGGTAGCCTCGGGGCACCAATCGTTCTTAGGCAAGGTATCCAAAATTTCGCCGGCAATTTTTAAGGCATTCACCATTTTATTTTTGGCATAGCCGGGGTGGGCACTTACGCCATGTATGGTCAGCACCATAGCATCAGCGCTAAAGGTCTCGTCTTCTACATCCCCTGCCTCGCCACCATCCAGGGTATATCCAAAATCTGCACCCAATTTCGCCATATCAACTTTTGCCGTGCCTTGACCTACCTCCTCATCGGGCGTAAAAAGCAGTCGAATTGTGCCATGTTTAATTTGTGGGTGGTGCAT
>RDXD01000288.1 GCA_004292575.1 Bacteroidota bacterium | reverse complement strand
TGGCAACGAACCATCGAGTTTTTCGGCAAATACCTAAAAGCATAAAACGATGGTTGCTGAGGTCCGTTTTGCGGTTTTAAGCGGGGGATAAAAACATCATGTGCCAACCAACCTTAACAAGAACCAAACGCGACAACGGGGCTACCGATGCAACCTTTTGCAACCGCATTTAGAAGCAGCATGCAGCTTACTCAGGTCCTTTAGCCGTGGGGCGTGCCGTTGTAAAAAAGCCAAGAACCGCTCTCCAGAGTGGCTCTGGCGGGGTGTACGTGTTGGCGCAATAATCCCCAAAGCTGTGAACGCAGCTCTGTACTTATATTTTTGGTTAACAGCTTGTATCGTATAATTTATTGAAGTAGGCACTTCGGCGCAAACACGGGCAACTGCCAGCCTAATTACCGTTCTTCAAGTTTCTTCTCGCCATATTGCTGTTTTTTCTATTTTGGTGGCAAAATCAATGCATCATGCTAAAAAACTGGAAAAGTCTTTTTGTAAAAACCGAGGATGATGACCCCGCAGAAAATGGCGGGACTGCCCAGCAAAAAAAAGCAACAGAGCAATCCGACACGTTTGCGTTTCCTGTACAAAACGGCCCGCAACCAGTTGCAGCGGCACAGACTGCCATGGCTACAGGTTCCAACAAAGCATTGGAAGAAGTGCTAAAAGTGTATGAGCAGGGCTTGGATAGTATAAACATGCCGGGCTACGATTTCTTTGAGTTTTATAAGGCCGTTTCGGCAGCGGGGCAGCCCAACAGCCAAATCTATAACATGGCCTTTCAAATGGCCAGTACCATGGACAAAACCGTTACAGTGCACAAGCTAACCAGCGATGCCGAGTTTTACATTAGCAAAATAAATGAAGTACATGGCCAGTATGGAAGCCAGGGCTTGCAAAAAATAAACGCCATAACAACCGCCAAAAGCAGCGAAAAAAGCAAGCTAGCAGCAGCAGTAGAGCAGGCTAACATGCGTATAGCCCAGTTGCGTGTAGAACTCCAAAGCCTCGAAAAAGAAGTGCATCAAAATCGCGATGCACTGGCTAAAGTGGACGCATCGTATGCCGAACAGGAACAATCGGTGCGCCTTACCATGTCCGCCAATGACCAGGCCCGTCAACAAAGCATCGCAAAACTGAATGCAGTAAAAGATGGAATTAATAATTTCATTACACAGAAGTAATATCTTTGTAGGTCAAATTTAGTTTAAAAAGATGTAGTAGAGCCTGTGCCACTCCGGTGGCCCCATCATCTCCGGAAAGCATTTCTACAGCCCATTGGTTGTACCCGCGGCCTTATCTTGCAAGTTGCTGCGTTGCTTGTACTTTATCTCACCATTTTTTATCATCTAAATCTCTAACACATGTTAGCAGAAACTCAAAAAGTGCTGGAATTACCCATTCTAAAGCACTTTGAAAAAAACGAAATCACGCTTAACCCCCAGAGTTGGCGAAAGGGCGAAAAGAACCTTGCTGGTTTGGCAGGCTTAGTTATTCTTGGCACCTTGGCCTGGGGGCTTTACAAGTTTGTGTTGCCCATAGTGTTTACATGGGTAGGCCAGGTGCTGGGTGCTATAGCATCGGCGGTACTGGTTATTGGATTTTTTATTCTTTTGCCCGTTATTCTCAAGGGTTTAAAACGCCTTGCACGGAGCATGCACAAGCTACTTATAAAATACGACCCTTTTGGCGAATTGGAGGAGCAAAAACAAAAAATGATAGAAAACCGAAACCAGTTTAAGCAAGCCAAGGCCAAGATAAAGTCCATCAAAAGCAATATGGAAGTGGAAGCGGCAAAGGCTGAAAAAGAGTCGAAAGACTACCAAGACAAGGTAATAACGCTACAGCAGCGTGCCGAAGGTACC
>RDXD01000505.1 GCA_004292575.1 Bacteroidota bacterium | reverse complement strand
ACACCGGTATGGGTCACACCTGGACGCGGACCAACCCCGACTACTATTTGCGGGGCACGGATGGCGGATTTGTAGAAAAAAACGGCTGGACCGACGTAATAGACTTGGACTTTGGCAACCGCAATTTGGAAAGGGCCATGATAGAAGCGATGCAGTTTTGGGTGGATACCTGCAACATTGACGGCTTTAGGTGCGACATGGCCCACCTGGTGCCGCTGAGTTTTTGGCAACAGGCACGGCAATGGCTAGATGCAAAAAAGCCGCTTTTTTGGTTGGCCGAATGCGAAGAAATGGCCTATCACGCCGTATTTGATGCCTCCTATACCTGGCAATGGATGCAAGAGTCGGCGCGCTTTATGCGAGAGCAGGGCAACATTGGCTGGTTGGATAAAGTGCTGTACCACTACAACGACTATTTTCCGCACCATGCACTGCGCCTGTACTTTACCAGCAACCACGACGAAAACAGCTGGAATGGCACCGAATATGAGAAGTATAATGGTGCCGCACTCTGCTTTGCCGTGTTTAGTGCCACCTGGAATGGCATACCGCTGATTTACAGCGGACAAGAGCTGCCGAATACCCGGCGACTGGCGTTTTTTGATAAAGACCCGATTGCCTGGACAGCGGAATGCAAGCTGCACCAGTTTTACAAAACCCTGCTGGCTTTGCGGGCTCGTAACGCTAGCTTGCGGGCTGCCGATGCCCACTGCCTAACCATGCGGCTGCAAACTGATAATGGTGTGGTATTTGCCTATAAACGCACCCACGGCAAACAAGCCGTGTTGGTAATTTTAAACCTGAGCCCTGCGGTGGCGTGGTTTGAAATGCGCGACGGAAGAGGACATGGCCAATACAACGAGGTGTTTGAGCAAAAAACCTACACATTTACCCACGGGGTATGGTTTGAAATGGCCCCTTGGGGTCACTGGGTTTTGGAAGTGGCATAGTCTAAGGCGTGTCTATTTTTTGCAACAACACATTGGCCATGGCGGCCAAGCCTTCTTCGCGCCCCGCAAACCCCATTTTTTCAGTGGTGGTGGCTTTTATGGACACATCGGTGACGGCAATGCCCAACACCTCGGCAATGGCTTGCTGCATGGCGGGTATATGGGGCTTTATTTTGGGCTGCTCAAGGCACAGGCTACTGTCGATGTTGACCACGCGGTAACCCCTTTCGGTAATGAGCTTCTGACAATGTGCGAGCAATATTTTGCTATCGATGTTTTTGTAAACGGCCGAAGTGTCTGGGAAGTGAACCCCAATATCGCCAAGGGCAAGAGCACCAAGCATGGCATCGCAAATGGCGTGCAGTAGCACATCGGCATCGCTGTGGCCAAGGGCACCTTTGTGGTGTGGTATTTGCACCCCGCCTATCCACAAATCTCTGCCCTCTACTAGCTGGTGAAAGTCAATTCCGAATCCTATGCGCATCATACAGTATAAAATTGGCGCTAAGGTAGTGCTGCGGCGATAAGTTGGAGGTGATAGCAGAACTTTCTGCACTTTTGAGCCTGCAAACAAACTGAAACACCATTATTTTATGCACAGCTTTTCTATGCCGGTTGAAGTGCGCTGGAGCGACCTAGACCCTAATTTTCACCTGCGGCACTCGGTTTACTACGACTATGGCGCCTATTGCAGAATTGCGTTTATGAGTGCCGTGGGCTTAACGCCGGAAAAGCTTATACAAAGCCGTGTTGGTCCCATCCTTTTTAGGGAAGAGGCTGTGTTTAGGCGGGAAGTAAACTTTGGGGATACCTTGGTTATCACGGCCAGCTTGCTACAGGCACGCCGCGATTTTAGCCGCTATACCATTGTACACCAACTGATTAAAGGTGCCGATACGCTTGCTGCAACCGTTACCATTAACGGTGCCTGGCTGAACACCCAAACCAGAAAATTGCATATACCGGATGCGGCCTTGGTGGCTGCTTTTGACAACGTGCCACGCAGCAGCAACTTTACATGGGAGGAGATAGCGGCAGAGTTGTAAATATTGACTGCAATATGGTGCTGCAGGATGTAAAATGATTGGTGCGATTGCAGTTTTCGTTCGTTTTATGGGCACCCAACAACTGGCGGGGCGGGGCTTGAGGCCGCTTGGCGGGGAGTTTTATGGCACGCAAAGGCGCGGAGGCGCAAAGCAAGGCAGATGGCGCAAAATGTTTATTCGCCGGGATGATAGACCCGCTCGGCTGTACGCAGCACTTCGGCCTTATCTAGGGTCATGCGCTTGGGCTGCTGCGCAATAAAGCGCTCCATCTGATCGGCATAATGCTTGCTGCTGGGCTTGGCGCTGGCACCATAGCAATTAATGCTTTCTATTTGGGGCAAGCCCGTTTTTCCAAAACGCACAAAAGCCACATATCCATCACCGCCCACTACCCTTCTGCGACCATCGGCGGTAGCGGTGGCCCACATGGCCGTTAGCACATCGGGCATGCCCCAAACCGGCAGACTTTTATTGCCTCTAATCAGCCGCTGATATTCGCCCAGCGTAACCCCTGTTTTTCCAAAGTGCTTTATTTGATGGGCCTGCACGTGGGCAAATGCTTTTTCAGCCATGGCCTTGGTTACTTGGTATTGACCCTTACCGCTATCGGCCAGGTAATAAAAAGCCATTAAAAAAGCACCCCCACCCCGGCTGTCCGGAACCGCGTTTTTATCCCAACTTTGAAAATCGCGAATCACCGTTTCCATTTGCGGATAATCGGTTGGCTTTAGGGTGTAAAGGGTGTCGATGTTGTAACTGTAGAGCAGTTTTTTGGGTAATTGATGGTCATGTTTGATGGCTTTAAATTCCTCATACGAAATGGGTTTATCCAATGGCATCAACTCTTTAAAGCGGGCACTGCGGTTAACGTCGAATGTTTCAAAACCATCTTTTGGGTCAAACAGTTTTGGGTTGAGGTAGGCTTGAGGCGCCGTGGCCATAAATGGCGAGTGGTTGGTATTAAACAAAAAGCCACCTGCGGGATTAATGTATTGCGGCAGTTGCTCAAAAGGCTTAATGGCCGTCCATAGCGTTTTTGAGGTGTTGCCTGGCAGTGTGCCGCGCCAATTGTAAGCGGGGCCAACGTTACGATCGGGCATGGTTACGTTGCTCACATAAAAAATGGTGTCGTGGCGGTCGGCATACATAATGTTGAACATGCTGAGTTGCTGCATGCCTAGGACCTGCCTAAACTCGGTGTAGCTTTTTGCCTTATTCATGCGGTACCATTGCTCCATGGGTCCCAGTTTCATAAGCGATGCCATACGCAGCGAAAACACGCCCTGCTTGGTTTTTACGGTGGGGCCATACTTGCTGTAGTAAGCTTTTTTACGCACCGTTATAGGCACGCCTTTTACTTTGAGCTTTACCGTTTTTACATCAAGGTCTATCCACTGGCCATCAAACTTATACTGGTTGGCGTTATCGGGGTTCATTTGTAGTTGGTACACATCGGCTTTGTCGGGGTTGTTTACCGTGTGGGCCCAGCCCAAGTGCTCGTTGGCCCCGTGCAAAATAACCATGCCACCCGGCAGTAAGCCGCCAAGCGCATTCCAGCCCTGCTCGCTACACAGGTGTGCCTCGTAAAACGCTTGGGTACCGCTATTGGGCTGGTGGGCATTAATGGCTAAGAAAGCCTCGCCGGTGGTGGTTTTGCTGGGATGCACCGCAATGGCATTTGAGCCTTTTATTTCCCAATCGGCCACGGTAGGCATGCGTCCCCCAAATATGCGCTGCAGCTCGCGGTCGGCGCCATTAAACACCGTAAGCGCCAGTACCACTGCCGCACTGTAGTTTTTTTCGGTAATGGGGAATAATTTTTTTACCAGTACTTCTTCTGGATGCTTTGTTGCATAATCGTTCATGCCCTGAACGTAACCGGCCATCAATTGCTTGTATTCGACGGATAGCGAACCCCACTGGCCTTCTACCACCTTATCCAAATCGAGCAGCTGGGCCACATAATCAACCTGTGCGCCAGCCCTACCCAAATGTTTACCCAGCATACCTTTTACCGGTAGCATTAACAACTGTAGGCTTTCAAAATCGTCTTCGGCGTGGGCAAATGCTAACCCGTAAGCCACTTCGGCATCGGTTTTTGCAAACACATGCGGCACCCCAAAACTATCACGGGCAATGGTAACCGCAGCCGGGTTTATTTGGGCATGTGCAGCCCCGGCCATCAATAACAAACAAATTAGCAATCGCATAAACAAAAACAATTATGTGGGCAAGGTAATGCTGCCCCAACGGGTCGCAAAAAAATAGTTGGGCAGGCGGGCCAATGGGCCACTTTTTGGCAATGGATTGTACCAGCTAAAACCGGGCAAGCCGCTGTAGTGAACCAAGTGGGCCGAAAAAGACAAAAACCTTTTGCCAAAATCAAACCTAAGCGCCCTGGCGGTGTTTTAACTTGCCTGCTCCCCACACCACTATGGCTTGTGCTGCAACGTTTAACGGCATTGTGCTTACCAATTAAACAGAAACAAAATATGCACACGCATCTGGCGTACAGGCCCACAAAAGAAATCTACTAATGGATACCCAAAACAAAACACCACTACTGACCAGCGATATTGACCGGGTAATTGAAATGGCTTGGGAAGACCGTACGCCATTTGAAGCCATTGCCTTCCAGTTTGGGCTTACAGAGCAAGACACCATTTCGCTAATGCGCCAGCACATGAAGCCGTCGAGCTTTAAAATGTGGCGGCAGCGGGTGCAAGGCCGCAGCACCAAGCACCTGGCCAAGCGCAGCACAACGGTGGGCCGCTTTAAGTGCAGTTTGCAACGTACCATCAGTCAAAATCGCATTTCCAAACGCTAGTAAAACTCAGTTTTTTAAACCCATGGCACAGCAAAAATGGCACCAGCAGCCCGCCTTTAATTTTAGTTCGCCATCAGATGGCAGCAGTGCACCACCATTTAATACCAACTACGCCGAAATTTTGGCCAAAATAGATGCCATAAACCCAAGCAAATACGCCCAAACCCGCAACCACACCTCGGGTGCCGTTACCTATCTTTCGCCATACATAAGCCGCGGCGTAATAAGTACCCGGCAAGTGCTGCAAGCTTTGCTAGCCAAGGGTTACAAACCATACCAAATGGCTAAGCTGGTGAGTGAGCTGGCGTGGCGCGACTATTTTCAGCGGGTACACCAGCACCTGGGGCCCCGGCTTTTGACCGATATAAAACAACCGCAACCCAACGTGCTGCACCACAACATGGTGGCCGCACTAAGGGAGGCAAATACCGGTGTTGAAGCCATAGACCAGCACGTGCAAAAACTATACGACACCGGCTACATGCACAACCATTTGCGCATGTACGTGGCAGCCATGGCTTGCAATATGGCCAAGGCGCACTGGAGCAGCCCGGCTGCATGGCTTTACTACCACCTGCTTGATGGCGATGTGGCCAGCAACACCTGCAGTTGGCAGTGGGTGGCCGGCAGCTTTAGCAGCAAGTTGTATTACTGCAATCAGCAAAACATAAACACCTTTACCGGCAGTAGGCAACAGGGTACGTTTTTAGATGCCGATTATGCGCATTTGCAGCAAATGCCTGTACCAGCGGTGTTGCGCCCTAGCTTGCCTTTAGCACTTAAAACGCCGCTGCCCGAGGTAAATACTATAAACCTTAACCCCGAGTTGCCTGTACTGCTGTACAACAGTTACAACCTCGACCCCTTGTGGCGGGCTAACGGAAACGCCAATCGTATTTTGGTGCTTGAGCCCTCGCACTTTGAAGCACACCCCATAAGCCAACGGGTACTTGATTTTGTGTTGGCATTGGGTAAAAACATTGACGGGCTACAAATATTTGTGGGCGAAGTGGGCAGTTTGCCGCTGCCAGCGCAGGTACAGGTGCACTACAAAGAGCACCCACTATGCCGCCACTACCCCGGCGTGGCCGACGCCCGCACATGGATAGTGCCCGAAGTAAGCGGCTACTATCCGTCGTTTTTTGCCTATTACAAAAAAATAGAACCCTTGCTACCGAAATAACCGTTAAAAATAACTTACGGTTGCGGCAATTGCTGTTTATTTGGCGCCTTGTCCAACCCCGCCATCATGACCATTACCCGCATAAACATTTACCGCCTTAGCATACCCATGGTGCCTTTTACCATAGCCACCGGCACCATGAATTTTGCACAAAACCTGTATTTGGAAATACACACCAGCAGCGGCCTGGTGGGCGTGGGCGAGTGTAGCGCTTTCCCCATGATAGTGGGCGAAACCCAAGACACTTGCTTTGCGCTGGCGCAAAACTTTGCCCAATTGTGGAAGGGCAAAAATGCCGCCGATATTGAGGCTAGGCTTGCCGAGTTAGATTTATTTGTGGCCCAAAACCACACCGTAAAAAGCGCCTTTGATATGGCACTTTACGACTTGGCAGCCAAGCAGCAAAACCTGCCGCTTTTTGCCTATTTGGGCGGCCAATATTTTGAGCCAGAAAGCGACCTTACCGTGGGGATTAACAGCCCCAAAGTTATGGCCGAGCAAGCCCTTGATTTTGTAACCAACAAGCAGGCTACCATACTAAAAATAAAGGTGGGCAAAGACCCCGAAACCGACATTGAACGCGTGGCGGCCATTCGCCAGGCCGTGGGCAACCGTGTAGCCCTGCGCATAGATGCCAACCAGGGTTGGGATTTTGAGCAGGCTGTGCTGGCCCTTACCGAAATGGAGCCACTTGACGTGCAGTTTTGCGAGCAGCCCATGCACAAGCGGTTAGATTACAAAATGCCATCGCTGCGCCGCATTTGCAACATTCCCTTAATGGCCGACGAAAGCGTGTTTGACCACCACGATGCCGAACGCCTTATAAAAAACCATGCTTGCGATTACATTAACATAAAGCTAAGCAAAGCCGGCGGCATACGCGAGGCCCTGCGCATACACCAGGTATGTAGCGCGGCCCAAATGCCCAACATGCTGGGCGGCATGCTCGAAAGCAGGTTGGCCCTTTCGGCCAAGGTGCACATGGCATTGGCCTGCCCCAACATAAAGTTTTACGACCTTGATACCTGCTTGCTGGGCCACAAGGTAGATTCCGTGCTAAACGGTGTGCAATTTGAAGGCATGCGGCTAAAAACCAACGCCAACCTACCGGGCATTGGGGCCAGCATTGACCCTGCATTTTTAAACACCTGTCAAAGTGTAAGCATTGCCTAAAGCCTGCCAGCCTAGCCACCGCGGGCCTGCCACCATGCGCCAGGGATAGCAGGGGAAAGCCCGCAAAGGCCCCACACGAAGCGGGGCTTTGCGCAGCTATGGAGCCTGCCATGGGGCCTGCGGACTTGTACCGGATAGCCCGCCCGGGCGCCCTTATTTACCAGCCCAGTGCGCTTAGGGCCACCTATATTTGCGCCCATGCAAGCAAAAAAAGTAAGCGAAAGCCGCAACCACATGAACGAGCTGGTGCTGCCCAACGATACCAACACCTTTGGCAACCTAATGGGCGGCCGCCTAATGTACTGGATGGATATAGCCGCAGCCTACAGTGCTGCCAAACACTGCAATGCGCCGGTGGTAACGGCATCGGTGGATAATATTAGCTTTAAAAACCCCATCAAATTAGGCCACCATGTGCACATACAGGCCAGCGTAACCCGCGCCTTTAACACCAGCATGGAAATACACCTAAAGGTAAGCGGCGAAGACACGCTTCACCAATTTGTGTACGAAAGCAACGAGGCCTACTTTACGTTTGTGGCGCTCGACCCCAATGATAATCCGCGGCCAGTGCCACAGTTGCTGCCCGAAACCGAAGCCGAAGTAATACTATATGAAGGAGCACTGCGCCGCCGACAACTGCGCCTGGTATTGGGCGGCAAAATGAAGCCCGAAGACGCCCTGGAGCTAAAAGCCATTTTTAGCGACAAAACCCCATAAACCACCCGCCACCGTAGGAATCATAAAAACCAAGATTGGGGGCTATAGGCCTTTTAGCACCGCTAAGCCTTAGATCGGGCTGCCCGCTGCAAGCCCCCAAGCCCCAAATTGCCCCGGGGGCTTGGGGGGCTTTACGCTTGCATCCCGCAGCCCCTGTGCCGCAGTGCACGCATAGGCCGGTGCAAGCCTTGCGCCCGGTAGGCAGTCAGCATCTGCCTCCGGCTTTGTGCCTACGAGCGCCATACAGGCAAAAGGTTGTTACTGCATGGAATTCAGTTGAAACTATAGCTTTTTTTATGGAGGCCGCATTATGGTTAATCGTTGCCAATAGCACCCAACCCATTTAGCACCCATGGGTGTTGGCAAAGTGCTGTTTTGGGTGTAGTTCCGGCAGCCTAAGCCAGCCTTCTTTTTTGTTCATCGTCCAATAGCTGAAACAACAAATCGGGCTTGTATTTTCGCCACTCGGGCAGCTCTTTTAGCTCCACATAATAGTTAAGCTTCATCTTTCTAAAGTCGTGTTGGCTTTGCTCGGGCATGTTTAGGCAAATAATCCAGCCTTCTTCGTCGGCCACGTTTTCAAACCAGTCCTCGTAGTAGTCACGCTCGCTGCTGTGGTAATTTAGCACATTTTCGGCTATCAAAATAAATTTGTGAATGCCGGCATCAAACAGGGTATCGGTTACCTGGCGGCGCAGGGTCATAATGTCGTTTTCAATGGCATCGTTCCACTCGCCTAGCATTTCAATAATGGCAAAATGCCGGCGGTAATTGGCAAACAAAATTTTTACAAACAAGGTGCGGCTGCCCATATCGTCCCACTGCGGGTGAATAAAGTAGTTGTACACCTTGGTGGTATATTCAAACTCGCTGTACTGCCGACGATAAAAAGGGCTTTTGGGGTCGGTTTCGCTGGTGTACATGTCGCGCCAGCGGTGGTAGGGCTCTAAATCTTGCATGTGTTTGCAGGGGTACCGCTGCCTTACAGCGGTCGATTTTAGCAAAACTAACAAAACCCTGCGTAACGCAACCGGTAGCCGTAGTTTAAAAAAAAAACCGCCCGCTACACCCAAAAAACCAGCTTCGGGCGTTTGCTGCCACACCTTGGCCCACACAATTGCTAATGGCTCTTGTGTTGCGAGCCGCCGTTTTTCAACGGCATTAAACGTTCGGGGTTTCGAGGCCTCAGTTTGTCAAAACCCAGCCGTGCCACCGTCTTCCCTTAGACTAACCCATTGCTATTCAGCCTGCACTGCCTGCTGGCAAACACTAAAACAACAACTACAGGCCACTGCAAAAGCGCGGCAAAATCGGCTACATTGGCGCAGCCCAAACATAAAAGCCATTTCCAAAAAATAGCTGTAAGTTTCAGCAATAGCCCATTGCC
>RDXD01000367.1 GCA_004292575.1 Bacteroidota bacterium | reverse complement strand
AACACTGAGGGTTGGAATGGCGCCACTGCCGGTACCTAATTTTCGCCATCAGGTGGCGGCGTATATGAAAGCCATTGTACTTATTTATAATCTTGATGAAACCATAACTCGAAACTAACCATGCAAAAAGATTGGTTTGAACATCGGCTAAACATGAATCGGCGGCGCTTTTTGGGCCGTCTAAGCTTAGGGGTTGGCAGCGCTGCATTAGGGTCGCTGCTCATTCCCGATATGTTTTCGGGTTTGGGCGCTAAAGAGCAAGAAGCCATTACCGCTGGGTTGCCGCATTTTGCTCCCAAAGCCAAGCGAATCATCTACCTCTTTCAAAATGGAGCACCGTCGCAGCTCGACCTTTTTGACTACAAGCCGAAATTGCAGGAGATGTTTGGGCAAGATTTACCCGCCTCTATTCGCAACGGGCAGCGCCTAACGGGCATGACGGCTAACCAAACGCGGTTTCCCTTGGCTGGCACCAAGTTTCAGTTTAAGCAATACGGAGAACACCGCACTTGGTTTAGCGAGCTATTGCCCAATATGGCATCCATTGCCGATGATCTTTGTGTGGTAAAGAGTCTCTATACCGAAGCCATCAATCACGACCCGGCACTCACGTTTTTTCAAACCGGCGCACAGGTGGGCAACCGACCCAGCATGGGCGCATGGCTAAGTTATGGCCTTGGCAGCGAGAACCAAAACCTGCCTGCCTACTGCGTGTTGCTGTCAAAGGGTGCTGGCAACGGGCAAGGGGTGTACAGCAAACTTTGGACCAATGGCTTTTTAGACTCTGTGCATCAGGGTGTGCAATTCAGCAGTGGAGATCATCCCGTGTTATATTTAAATGATCCGGAGGGTATGCCACGCGACGACCGCAGGGCCATGCTAGACCAGCTTGCCTCGCTAAACGAAATGGCGCATGATGAAATGGGCGACCCTGAAATAGAGGCCCGCATCCGCCAGTATGAAATGGCCTATCGCATGCAAACAGCCGTACCTGAACTAACGGACTTAAGCAAGGAAACAGAAAGTACCATTAAGCTGTATGGTGCCGACTGTTTGGTGCCTGGCACCTATGCAGCCAATTGCCTACTTGCACGAAAGTTGTCTGAAAATGGTGTTCGGTTTGTGCAGCTTTACCACCAGGGTTGGGATGGTCACAACAATCTGCCCGGAGAAATAGTGGGCCAGTGTAGAGATGTGGACCAAGCCAGTGCAGCACTCATTACCGATTTAAAGCAACGGGGTATGCTGGATGATACGTTGGTGATTTGGGGCGGCGAATTTGGAAGAACAAACTTTTGCCAGGGGCCGCTTAGTAAAGACAACTATGGACGCGACCACCACCCACGCTGCTTTACCGTTTGCATGGCAGGCGGCGGCGTAAAACCAGGCAGCTATGGCGAAACCGACGAATTTGGATATAATATTGTAAACGATAAGGTACATGTGCACGACTTTCATGCTACGGTGCTAAATCTGATGGGCCTTGACCATGAACAGCTAACTTATAAACATCTGGGCAGGCGCTACAGGCTTACAGATGTGGCGGGAGAAGTTTTTAATAAAATAATTGCCTGATAAAACACCTTAAGTAAAATGCAGAATCGCAGAAGCTTTATTAAAATGGGGGCGTTAACCGCCTCGGGAATGGTAATGCTACCTCATGCTTATGGCGCAAAACAGCCACCCGTAATACTTGGACACGGTAAGCACCAATACAAACTCAACACCGGTTGGGGTAAGTTGGAACCTACACGGTATCCTGTGAAAGACTGCCACGAGATGGTGATTGATAAAAAAGGGCGGATTTTTTTATTGACCAATGATGTACACAATAACATATTGGTATACAACCGTAAAGGTAAAATTATCAACTCTTGGGGTACCACGTTTCCGGGGGCGCATGGCCTAAGTATAATTAACGAAAACGGCACCGAATATCTTTGGATTGCGGATAATGACTTGCATAAAGTATTTAAAACAACCCTTGATGGGCGGGTAGTGCTAACCATAAGCTATCCTGCCGATGCGGGGCTATATGGAGCGGAAAAGGAATTTGTGCCCACAGAAACAACCGTTGCACCCAATGGCGATGTTTATATTGCCGATGGCTATGGTAAAGACTATGTTTTGGTGTATGACGCCACGGGCAAGTTCAAATTTTCGTTTGGTGGCAAGGGTACAGGCGATGCCTTTTTGAAAAATGCCCATGGCATTACGCTTGATGATCGTAAGCCGGGGGCACCCACGCTGTTGGTAACCTCTCGCGAGCAGCATTGCTTTAAAAGATATACGCTCGATGGCAAGTATTTGGCAACCATTCCAGTACCCGGCGCTTGGGTATGCCGCCCGGTTATAAAAGGTCAAAATCTTTACGCAGCCGTTCTGCAAAGCGAAAACGCTTTGTGGAAACGCTCTGGTTTTATTACCATTCTTGACGAATTCGATAAGGTGGTAAGCAACCCTGGGGGCAGCGCGCCGTTGGCAAATGGTGCTGTCGGGGCCTATCAACAAACCTTTGCGGGTTTCTCGTATCCCCACGACGTGTGTGTGGATGACGATGGGAATATATTTCTTGCCCAGTGGAACAGCGACCGTGTTTACCCGTACAAACTGCAATTGAACGCTTAGGAAAAGCCATTTTTTCTACCCAATGACTAAAGTAAGGACGCAATATTTGCCAGTTTGGCTCAATACAGCACTGGTGTTAAACGTGCTGCTTACCCTGTGGTTTATATTTTACCGCCAATTGTCGTTGCCGGTTGTATTGCAGTCGGGCGGAAGGCTGCACCCACTTTTACTACATTTTCCTGCTACGCTTTGGGTACTGCTGGCCGTGTGGTTGCTTTTTTTAAAAAACATTACCGACGTTCCAACGCATAGGGGTATTGCCTTGCGCATGCTTGATGTCTTGGCCGTGGCAACGCCAGTTACCGCCATAACCGGGCTTTGGCTAGGCTCAGAAGCGGGCTATGAAGAGGGGGTAAACAATCACCGTATTGCCGGTGTAGCACTGTCTTGGTTTAGCTTGCTGGTTTACGCCACAGCGCACCTGTGGATGGCCAAAAGAAAATGGCTATGGGCCGTTTGTGCAGGCTCTTTGGCAGGCGTTACAATTACAGGGCATGGCGGCGCATCGCTTACCCACGGGGCCGATTTTGTGTGGGAACCCTTGCTACAGAAAAAAGCCGAAGGGTTGCCTGCTCTAAACGAAGCCCTTGTGTTTGCACATGGTATTCAGCCGGTGCTGGACAGCAAATGTGTAAGTTGCCACAACGAAGCTAAAACCAAGGGTGGCCTACTGATGTCAACCGTGGCAGGCTTGCTTAAAGGCGGCGAGCATGGCGCGCTGTGGGACAGCACAAACCCATCGCTAAGCCTTATTTTGCAACGCTTGCACCTGCCGCTTCAAAATAAGGAACACATGCCGCCAAAGGGCAAAGTACAGCCCAGTGAGGAAGATATTAGGTTGATTTCTGAATGGGTAGAGGCGGGATCTAGTTTCACACAAAGATTTTCAGATTTGCCCGATACCTCCTGGTTGCGCCAGTGGGCAGTAGCAAAATTTCAGCCGCAGGCCTCTAATTTAGCCTCGGTAAAGTATCCGGCAGTCGATGCCGGAACGGTGGCCAAACTCAACAATCCCAATCGGCTGGTACAGCCCCTTGCGGTGGGTGTGTCTGGCTTGTCGGTGCGGTTTTTTAATCGGCATAGTTTTAAATCATCTTCGCTTAACGAGCTGGAACCTGTATACGCCTCTGTGGCCGAACTAAACCTTACCGAGATGCCAATTACTGCCGATGATGTGCAAACCATCGCCAGAATGAGCAATCTACAAGTGTTGCATCTGAACCAAACAGGATTGGCTGGTGCCGCATTAAAGCCGCTCGGCGGCCTAAAGCATCTTAGCAGGCTTTCACTAAACGGTGTGGCGCTTAAGCCTGCCCAACTCGAATGGATTAAAGAAACACCATTGTTAACGGCAATATCGGTTGGCAATACAGGGTTGGCAGAGGTGGAACTGGCAGCACTGGCAAAAAAGTATCCCAAATTACAATGGCAGGTTGGCAGAAATATGGACACCGTACTGCTTACGTTAAATAAACCCATCATCGACCATAAGCTTTTTATTCTGCAACAGCCACTGACCTTAAACCTGCGGCATGTTATAAAAGATGCCGATATTCGATATACACTCGATGGAAGCGAGCCTGACAGCATTAATTCGCCTAAATATGGCGGAAAAGTGGTAATCAATAAAAGCCTCACGGTAAAAGCACGGGCGTTTAAAGCGGGTTGGAAGGGTAGCGAAATTGCAGAGGTATCGTTTTACAAAAGGCAATACATACCCAGCAAGGCGGAATTGCTGTTAGCCGCCAATCCAAACTATGCAGGTCGGGGGGGGCTTTCACTTATTGATAGCTTGCAGTCGGAGAAGAACTTTAAAAGTGGTAGGTGGCTGGCCTTTCGCGAAACTGGCATGGATGCCAACCTTTACTTTGAGAATGAGGTATTGGTGAGTTCGGTAACATTTGGCAGTATTGTAGAGGTAGCCAGTTATATAATGCCTCCTAAGAAGCTAGAAGTATGGGGAAGTGCCGATGGCAAAAGCTTTAAACTCCTTGGTACTACCATACCTACCCAGCCTACACAAACCGAACCAGGCAAGCTCACGGCATTTCAGGTTAACTTTAAGGAAACCCCAGTACGGGTTCTAAAGCTTAAAGCCCAGACCGTAAACCCATTGCCAGCTTGGCACCCAGGAAAAGGTGACAAGGGCTGGTTTTTTGTAGATGAAGTTTTTGTGAATTAGTTAAATGTGCCATGTTTGAAAGCTCTGTAAATGGTTCGTTGATGGCCTACATTGGGTTGTAAAAGTTCAGAACTGCTTGCCTTGTAAGCGTTATTAGCGTAATATTTTGGTTTTGTACGTGAAGAGGATGTACGCAATTTTCGACATCAAACTATTGCGCCGTCTTCTTCCAGTCGGCACAAAGTTGATATGTGATAGCCTCATAACTCCTTGCCTTTTGCAGTTTATTCTGCGTGTGTTTTAAAAATCAACCTCAGGTTGGTTTCGGGAAAAATGGCTTCTGTGTTTGTTAGGAGGTCTGAATTCAGAAAATATTGTTGACTCAATTAACGGGTTCCCTTCTTCCCACTTCCCCTTTATTTCTTCAACTTCCCCAAAATCACCTCAATTGCCTTATCCAGCTGCGGGTCTCTTCCATTCATTTTATCATCAAAGCTGTTCAGCACTTTTATATCGGGTTGCACGCCGCTAAATTCAATATCATTGCCATCAAGGGTGTCGCAGACCCAGCTTTGCGGGCGCAGCGGACTGTCCTCTGCCCGCGAGCTGCCGGTGGTAAGTACGATTGGGTAACAGGTGTCTTTGCGTTCAATTTCCTGGCATATCATGTTCAGTTTCTATACTTTTTTTGCTGGCCATCATTTCTGCCATACTTTTTGTGCCATTTTTCCTTTTTCGGTGAGGCGGTATTTTTGAGTTGGGCTGTTAGGAGCATCAGGTTGTGTCATTTCTATGAATCCTAAATCAAGGGACGGTTGAAGATAGTTTCTCCGGAATGTATGGCCATGTTTAAGTTGTAATTTTTCCATCAGTTCGGGCCTTGATTTCTCCCCGCTTATCACAGCAATCAATCTTATTACTTGGTCGGTTGCTTGGTCGGTTACTTCGGTATTTTCTTCATTGCCACTCAAATTCCAGGCATTTGGCATTGTAAAGCGGATAAAGTTTTCGGTAAATCGGAAACACTTCTTTGGGTATATTTCCAGGATGCGGGGTACTCCGGAGCCGAGATGCTCTACCAGTTCCATATCCTTGAAAATGCGCATCAGTTCCTGATTGCGGGGAATGGAATAGCCTCCAAAAAATTCTTGCTGTGTCAACAAGTCTGGCAAGCTTCCAGCAGAGGTAATTTCCATTCGGTCGTCAAAGATTTCGAACTGTGGAGGAGCCTCGTAAGTATAATCGTTGTGCACAATGCCATTTATTAAAGCTTCCCGCAAGGCAATGGGATTCCAAAGCCTCCTGTCTATACGTTCTTTAGAGGTAATCCGGCTCCGGGTTTTGTTTTCCAGTTCCAATTTATCCAGTACCTGTTTGGTAGCTTTGATGATGGAACAATAACCATATTCGTTGTTCTCAAACAAATTGGCCCGGGTATTCCCTCTGTATTTAGCAACCTTAATAGAGACCGAATTTACATCCGACATAAGGTATCCTACTTAGTTGTAAGAACCATCTTCGCAGAGCAAACGGAGGCTTTAAGCAAATTTATTGTTTAAACGTTTCCCGGATGCTTCATAGAAAATCTTGAGTTGTTCAAATTTGAGTTTTTGTTGATTGGCCCTTATTCTGCCAATGGATTTACGGGTTCGTTTGGCAAATAAGGTTTCAATCATGCGGGTATTCATGGGTTCAGCGGCAGTACCCACCCTGATAAAGCAACCTTTTTCCGACATGCCCGATTTTTTCAGATAATAGGGTTTCTCCGGACCACTCGCAACAATAATCTTGATGATGTCTTTGTTTTCTTGGTTCTCTCCCAAAATATCAAACAAGCCCAAACAAGCTGGAAGAATGTTCTTTTTCAATCTGTCCTTGATTTGCAATTGGACCGCATCGCTGTTATCTACTCCTTTTATTGTGCCATCGTCTTTTACACCAATATAAATAATACCACCCTCACGGCTATTTAAAAAGGCAATCACTTCCTTTTCCAATGAATCGGTTATTTCAAGTTTTAATTCTATTCGGTAAGATTCCTTCATTACAATAATCCACTGTTATTTTTAAACACCTATTTCCCACCTCCCCGTTATTTCTTCATCTTCCCCAAAATCACCTCAATTGCCTTATCCAACTGCGGATCTCGACCGTCTATTTTATCATCAAAGCTGTTCAGCACTTTTATATCGGGTTGCACGCCGCTAAATTCAATATCCTTGCCATCAAGGGTGTAGCAGCCCCAGCTCGGCAGGCGTACCGAACTACCATCTACCAGCCCGGCGGCAGTGGTAAAAATGATCCAGCGGTAGGTTTCATTGCCCACAATGGTACCGAGTTTTAGGGTTTTAAAGCCTTCGGCGGTCATTTCGGCATCGCTTAGGCTTTGCTCGTTTATCAGCAGCACAATGGGTTTATCGGCGGGGCCAAAATTGCTTTGGCCGGTGAGGGCGCCGCCGCGGTATTTCCATTTCAGGTAGGTTTTCTGGCTGAGGAAGCGCAGTACTTCATCGTGCACATTGCCGCCGGTATTGTAGCGGAGATCAAATATGAGGGCATCTTTTTTATAAAAATCGCGGGCCATATCCATCAGAAAGGTGTTTAGCTCGGCGCCGCCCATGTCTTTCATGTAGGCGTATGCAATTTTGTTGCCGCTTTTTTCATCTACCTTTTTTTGGTTGGCATCTATCCATTCATCGTACAGCAGGCCGCCAATGCCGCTAACAGGGTGAATGTTCACGTCATAAATACCTTTTGCATTTTTAAAGGTCAGCTTCATTTCGCGGTCGGCGGAGGGTTGGGTAAAGTATTTGGCACGGTCGTCGGCGGGGTTTACGTCATCGCCGTTTACTTTTACCAGCACATCGCCAGGCATTATGGTAATCCCCTTTTTATCGGCTGGGCCACGGGTAATAATCCGTTTTACAGTATAGGGGTTGGTGGTTTCAAAAACAATGCCCGGGTCAACGGTACTGTTGTTAAGTTGGGCGGTTTCCTCGTCTCCAAACGTGTTGAAACCGGTATGCGATGAGTTGAGTTCGCCCAGCATATCGTTCAGCAGTATCCGTATATCCTGCCTTGTGTTTACGTGGGGTAAAAATGCTTCGTAGCGGGTTTTTATCTTGTTCCAGTCGAGTCCGCGGAAGGTTTCGTCGTAAAAATTTTCGTCTAACTGTGCCCAGCCTTCCTCAAACATTTGGCTAAACTCACCGGCAAGGTTGCGGCGGAAAGTGTAGCTGATGGTAATGGGTTCTGCCTTGTTTCCATCGAGGTTTAGTTTATGGATAATGCCCCTCGCCAGCACAAAATATTTGCCATCGGCTTCCACAAAGTCGAATCCATTGGCATCGGCCCCGGCAATTCGCTCGGTTTTGGGTTGTTCAAAGGGCTCATAGACGGTTTTCCAAAGCGCATTTCGGCCTTCGGCGTGGTTGCTTACGTACAGTACGGTTTGCTTTTCGGCTTTTTGCAAAACGGTTAGCAAGTATTGGTTTCCAGCACCCGGGCCAACTTGCTCCATCCGGTCAAGAAACCTCGTTTCATCAATGGTGAGGGCTACAATGGCCGTATCCTTCTTTTTGGTGGTATCCTTTTTCTCTACCTTAAACAAATCGTCGTATTTGTCCATGCGGTAGGGGTCGTCGTTTTTTTCCAGGGCAACCCGGAATATTTTTACTTGTCCGCTGCCCGTGGGGAAGGATGGCTTTAAAGGGTCGCTGCTAAAGTAGAGGTACTTGCTGTCGGGACTCCAGGTGGGGTCGCTTTCGGTTACGCCGCTGCTGGTAAGGTTGGTGGTTTTGCCGGTTTTTATATGGTGCACTACTATGTCGCCTTCAAAATTGCGGTACACATTAAAGGTGAGGTATTCGCCATTGGGAGAAAAAAGTGGCGCCGAACCACGATTGCCCCAGATTTCATCTTTCACAATTGTTTTTGCCTCCAGGGTTTTGGTATCGAGCAGCTTTACTTCGCCGCGGCCACTAATCCACGCAGCCTGGGTACGTTTATTGTTCATGGTTAAATACCGGCCGTTGGCCATGTCCTTGGTAAGTTCTTTTAGCGGGGCGCTGCCATCGGCGGCAATGCTGTACAGGTTGTTGTAACCATTACGGGTTTGCAAAAACAGCAGGGTTTTATTGTCGGCCATCCATTTTACCTCGGTGGACCTTTCTGCGCTGCCTTTTTCAATTTTCTTTACAAATTTGCCTTCGGCATCGCTTACAAACAGTTCGCCACGGCTGATGAATGCCAGCTTTTTACCATCGGGCGATACATCGAAGGCGGATATGTTTGCGGTTACGTTAAAGTCTTTATCCTTGGGCAGGAGGTAATTGCGGGTGATGGCTATGTTTACTTTTTCGGCCTTATCCTTGGCCACATCGTACAGGTACAACCGATAATCTTTTTCAAACACCACTTTACCGCCATTGGCATTTACCACGGGGGCTTTTATGGAAGTATTGAATTTGGTAAGTCCTTTGGCTTTGCCGCCCGCTAGGGTGTACAGGTTGTACTCGCCATTGGCTTCATCGCTAATGAAATACACATTACCGTTTTTATCCAGCGAATGCGAGAAGTCTTTTCCGTTGTAGTTGGTATATTTTTTAAACGCTTTTGTTTCGGCGTTATACGATTGAATATCGGGGGCAAAAGCACCTTTGTAGCGCTTGCGGTATGCCTGACTGTTACTTTCCCAACTGTCGGTAAAATAGATTTCTTTGGATGAAGGGCTTTCCCAAAGGTTGTGGTCGTAGCTGAAATAGTAATCGCCAAATACCCGTGTAGGCGTGCCACCCGCTATGCCCACCTTATAACCCGCCTGCCTGCTTTCGCGGGTGCTGGTGAAATAAATGGATTTGCTATCCCAACTCCAGCTATCTACGAGGTCGCCCGAACTATGCCAAGTAAGTTGTTTGATATCGCCACCTGCAAGCGGCATAATGAACACATCGGGATTGCCAAACTGCCTGCCGGTAAAAGCCAGCATCTTACCATCGGGCGATACGCGGACATTGCTTTCGTAGCCGGGCATGGCCGTGAGGCGTGATGCACTGCCACCATTTGCCGGTACCTTCCACAAATCACCTTCATAGGCAAAAATGATGGTTTGCCCATCGGGGGTAAGGGCAGGGGAGGAGAGAAAATAAGCTTCGGAAGATTGGCCGGAGGCAAGGGTGAAAACTAGTAGGGCAAAAGCTAATAACCTGATATGCATGGGGAATGTTGTTTAGTGGCGTAAAGTAAGTGGAAGTGAGCGTTTAAAGGGAACCAGTTATAAAAAAGCAGCCGGGCACAAGGCTACCGGCTGCTAACCACGTTAATCTTTTTTTACTTTATTCGGTGCGTTTTTGCCACTCTTCCGGGTCGCGGTGTTGGTGAATAATAGCTAATATAATAGCCGTATTACCCTCGATTAAAAAGTAGACATTATAAGGAAACCGATTTATGTGTGCTCTTCTGTAACCATTGCCTAAATTCAGGCAATATTCGGCATTCCGCTCGATGATCCTTAGGGTCTGTACATAGTTTTCAAGAAATCTTAGCCCTAGTCCCGGCAATTTATTTTCATACCAATCGCTGATGTCAATTGCATCAAGTTCGGCACCAGATTTTATAACTATTTCAAATCCAATCACTTTGATAAATATTTTCCAATGAACTGTTGAATGGAAATTCCTTCATTTGGATTTTCATAATGCATACGTTTTCTCTCATCAAGAAGTTCCCTTTGTTTTATGGATAAAGCCAAAGTTCTTTCTTTATCAATCTCCTCCCACAATTCTTCCACTAGGGTAATTTTATCTTCTATGGAAAGACTTTTTATTGCTGCATCCATAATTTACATTTTACGCAATTTAGTTTTTTTTCTGAAACTTGACACATCTGTTGGGTTAAAAAATTTGTTTTGCAGCTTTAAAACGTACTAGAATCAAAAAAGGGTAGCTCAAGTAAGGGGTTTTTCTTTTGCTTGTATCTTCTTAAATGCGTGTTCCTTCCTTGCCAGAAATCTTTACCGTAGGCTTTAAGCTAAACCAAATGCGCACCAAAACCAACCGCAATGTGCCCATGTATTGGCGCCTGCAAAAAAGGGGTATTGCAGCACAAAAACTAATGCCAAACAGCCCGAAAAGCAATAACACCAATATGGCCCACTGCATGTGCAAATATTGCGGAATGAAAAACGCTGGAATCATTCATTGTAAAACACTGTAAGGCCCACTTGTTTCCCTAATGAACTATGCGCCGCAAATCATAAGGATGGCACCAAAGGCAATGAGTTGAGCCGGTTTTTCTTGCCGCGCTTATAAAAAAATACCGACCGAGCGCTGAAAATAGTAATGCTGCGCCGGTAAAAAGGGTACTTGAAAGCGCTATTTTTTTCGGGGCGAGGCTTGGGGTTTTCCCCAAAGCCCGCAGCCATAAATACCCCCTATATTGCTAAAACCGCACAAAAAAAACCATCAAACGGGTTTGATGGTTTTTTTAAAACTAGTGGTGAAGTTGAATTTATTTGTATTGAGGCATCAGCTCCTTGGCCAGTGCCACCATGCTTTTTATGCCATCTTCGGGTAGGGCACCGCTTTTAAATGCTGCCAACACTTCGGGCAATTGGTGTTCCATTTCCAGCAGAAAGTGTTCTTCAAAGGCTTTTACGTTGCTTACGGCTACTTCGCGCAGCAGGCCTTGGGTTCCAAGGTAAATAATGGCCACTTGCTTTTCTACTGTAAATGGCGCGTATTGTGCCTGCTTCAGTATTTCCAAGTTGCGAGCGCCTTTGTCAATTACACTTTTGGTGGCAGCGTCAAGATCGCCACCAAATTTGCTAAAGGCTTCCAGCTCGCGGTAAAGGGCTTGGTCCAGCTTAAGCGTACCAGCCACCTTTTTCATGCTTTTAATTTGAGCGTTACCACCCACGCGGCTAACCGATATACCCACGTTAATGGCAGGGCGAATACCAGAGTTAAACAGGTTGCCTTCCAAGAAAATTTGGCCGTCGGTAATTGAAATTACGTTGGTGGGGATGTATGCGGATACGTCGCCGGCCTGGGTTTCAATAATGGGCAATGCCGTTAAGCTGCCACCGCCTTTTACCAAATGCCTGATGCTATCGGGCAGGTCGTTCATTTTGGCTGCAATTTCGTCTTTGGCTATAACCTTGGCTGCACGCTCAAGCAGGCGGCTGTGGAGGTAAAACACATCACCGGGATATGCTTCGCGGCCGGGTGGGCGGCGCAGCAGTAAGCTCACCTCGCGGTAAGCCACGGCTTGCTTACTTAAATCGTCGTAAATAATGAGTGCTGCACGCCCAGTATCGCGGATGTACTCGCCAATGGCGGCACCGGCAAATGGGGCATAAAACTGCTGGGCTGCGGGGTCGCTGGCGCTGGCTGCCACAATGGTGGTGTAGGCCAAAGCGCCATTATCTTCCAAAGTGCGCATAACCGAAGCCACTGTGCTGGCTTTTTGGCCAATGGCCACGTAAATGCAATATACTGGTTTGCCGGCCTCGAAAAACTCTTTTTGGTTGATGATGGTATCTACCGCAATGGCCGTTTTACCGGTTTGGCGGTCGCCAATAATTAATTCGCGCTGGCCACGGCCAATGGGTATCATGGCATCAATGGCTTTTATACCGGTTTGAAGCGGCTCTTTTACAGGCTCGCGAAAAATAACGCCGGGTGCCTTGCGCTCCAGCGGCATTTCAAACAGCTCGCCTAGAATGGGGCCTTTGCCATCAATGGGTTGGCCAAGCATGTTTATAACGCGGCCTTGCAATCCTTCGCCCACTTTTATGGAAGCAATTTGTCCTGTACGCTTGGCTTTGTCGCCTTCTTTTATCTCGCTGCTTTCGCCCATCAGTACCACACCCACATTGTCCTCTTCAAGGTTTAGGGCAATGGCGCGTACACCGTTTTCAAACTCTACCAATTCGCCGCTTTTTACGCTGTTAAGTCCATAAATGCGTGCAATGCCGTCGCCCACCTGCAATACAGTGCCTATTTCTTCTAGACTTGCTGCGGTGTCCACGTTGCTCAATTGCTGGCGCAAAATTGCCGAAATCTCGTCGGGCTTTATGTCTGCCATAGTTATTTGCTTTGCCCCCAACCCCGTATTTGGAGGGTGTAAAAAAATAAGCGTTAAAGTGCTGCCCTATAGGGGTTTTAGGGCTCTAATTGGGCCGCAAAAGTAAGGGGCAGGTGTTATGCCAGCAAATTGATTTTGTATTGTTGGTTTTAGGGCTGAAACGGCGCTTTGGCTGGGGCCATAAGCCACCGAAACTGCTACATGTGCACACGATGCTAAGGGGTGAACATGCGATTCCCAGCTGTGTGCACCCTTTGTGTAAAAATCTGAGAAATGTTGCGGCCACAGTTGCACTGCTTAGCGCTTGGGCAAGCTGGCTTTGCCGCACCTCGGGGGCATTTTTTAAAAAGGGCCAAACTGAGTTGGCGGTGTATTTTTGCAAGCCACGCCATTAGGCGCAGCCCATGCCACATGACAATAGATATAACCACTGAACAGGATGTGACCGCTAGGGTATGGCAACTGCTGCACAGCGTGCCCGACCCCGAAGTGCCAGTGCTAAGCGTAATAGACCTGGGTATTGTGCGTGGGGTGGAGGCCAAGGGCAGCCATGGTGTGGTGGTAACCATAACGCCCACCTACAGCGGTTGCCCCGCCATGGATATGATAGCCATGAACATAAAAATGGCTGTATTGGCCGCCGGGCTGGCCCAAGTGGAGATAAAAACGGTGCTTTCGCCGGCCTGGACTACCGACTGGATGACGCCTGCCGGGAAGGAGAAACTGCTGGCTTACGGCATAGCACCGCCCGTGGGCAGGGCGCTAGATGAGCCGTATTTGGAAGACTTGCAGCCCGCCTGCCCGCAGTGCGGCAGTACTATAACGGAATTGGTGAGCCAGTTTGGCAGCACAGCTTGCAAGGCGCTGTTTGTATGCCGCGCCTGCGGCGAGCCTTTTGACTACTTTAAGTGCCACTAAGGCGGTAGCTGCCCGGCTTTGCACTGCTGCACAAAGGCGCAGGGATGCAGAGGGAGCACCGCCTTAGCGGTGCTGCCCGCAGCGTAGCGAAGGGCCGTAGCCCGCCGCAGCCCGGATATGAGGTCCAGATATGTACAGCGGCACATCGCCCCTTTTTTTTAAAAAAGTAAAAGCAGCTCTTGCTATAATGGTGTTGGCTTTGGCGGAGCGTAGCAGAAAAACGGGTGTTCCCTATATTTGCAATGTATATGAATGCAAAACCAATAACCGCCGCCATTACCGCCGTGGGTGGCTACGTGCCCGATTATGTGCTTACCAACTTTGAGCTGGAAAAAATGGTGGATACCAACGATGAATGGATAAGAACAAGGACGGGCATAAGTGAGCGACGCATTTTGAAGGGCGAGGGCTTGGCCAGCAGCGATTTGGGTACCGAGGCGGTAAAAGAAATATTGCGCAAGAAGGGGCTTGATCCGTTGGAGATAGAGTGCATTATATGTGCTACGGTAACACCCGACATGGTTTTTCCGGCCACGGCCAACATTATTGCCGATAAAGTGGGGGCTACCAATGCCTGGGGTTTTGATATGGAGGCCGCATGCAGTGGCTTTTTGTTTGCGCTGAGCACGGCAGCCATGTTTATAGAAAGTGGGCGCTACAAGAAGGTGCTGGTGGTGGGTGCCGAGAAAATGAGTGCCATAATGGACTACACCGATCGTAATACCTGTGTGCTGTTTGGCGATGGTGCCGGTGCCGTGCTGGTGGAACCTAACCACGAGGGGCTGGGCATGATAGATTCGATAATGAAAAGCGATGGAGCCGGCAGGCACTACCTACACATGAAAGCCGGCGGCAGCCTAAAGCCGGCATCGGTGGAAACGGTATTGGCTCGCGAACACTTTGCGTACCAAGAAGGGCAATCGGTGTTTAAATTTGCGGTGAGAGGCATGGCCGATGTGAGTGCTGAACTGCTTGAAAAACATGGCCTTACGGGCAACGACATAGACTGGCTGGTGCCGCACCAGGCCAACCTGCGTATTATAGATGCTACTGCCAACCGCATGGGCATTGGCAAAGAAAAAGTGATGATTAACATTGAAAAGTACGGCAACACCACCGCAGCAACCATACCGCTGTGCCTATGGGATTGGGAACAACGCCTGAAAAAAGGCGACAACCTGATTTTGGCGGCCTTTGGTGGTGGTTTTACCTGGGGTGCCACCTGGCTTAAATGGGCCTATTAGCCAATAAATGGCTGGTTTTGGCGTTTGTGGACACGACATGCAAATGACCTGTGCTATAAAGAAGATGCCGATACTGGCCTTGGCGCTACTGCTTGGGTGGTGCGGTGGCGCACAAGCACAATCCATTGATCCGCTGGAGCGCAGTTGGTACACCGCCGATTCGGCCTACGTTATAAACTTTATACAAGATAGCGACGACCTGTTCTATGGCAAAATTGTGTGGCTAAAGCAGCCTAACAATGCTGACGGTACGCCCCGCCTCGACGTTAAAAACAAGGATAAGTCGTTTCATACCGTGCCACTAATGAATATGGTGGTGATAGGACGATTACAAAAAAACGCTTTTTATTGGGATCAATACCAGCACGGATCGTTTTATAATGCCGACCGCGGTAAAATGCAATGCATACAGATTAACCTGGTAAGCCACCGCCGGCTAGAAGTATTTATCCATGACTGCCAAATGGGATTGCTGGGAAAATCGAGTGTTTGGATGCTGGCCGAATAAATGTTGCGATGGTTTTTGGCTTTTAGTCTCGAGCTACTTGAGCTCCAGTATCCATATGGTTTGTGCTGGCACCTGCCACTTATTGCTAAGCGGCAGCACTTGGTTGCTGTGCACATCTTTGGCTTCAGTAAAACCCTTAGCGTCATCGGCGTAGCGTTTGAGGTCAATGGTTTTTTGTTCGGTGGCCGTATTAAGTACGCACATTACGGTTTGGGCCGCAGTTTTTCTAAAATAGACATATACGCCACCATCAATGGGCAAATGGTCGTGGGTGGTGCCTACTGTAAGTGCCGGCGACTGCTTCCGAAAGTTTGCCAGTTTGCTTATCCAATTAAACACGTCGTTTTCCACCGCTGTACGGCCGGTAGCCGTAAACTTGTTGGCGGCATCGGCTGCAAAACCGCCGGGAAAGTCGTTGCGCTTTTTTCCGTCGCCGTTTACGTTGTCGTTCAGCATGCCTATTTCGCTACCGTAGTAGAGTTGTGGTATGCCGCGCTGGGTAAGCAGCAGGCCCATGCCCATTTTATATTTCTGCCAATTGCCGCCCACCATGGTGCCAAAGCGGTCCATATCGTGGTTGTCTAAAAAAATACAGTTGCGCATGGGGTCTTGGTACAGCCCATCTTGGCTAAGTGTGGTCATAAGGCGGTTTACACCTTCGTGCCAGCCAAAGGGCTGGTTTACAGCACCCACCATGGCAGCCTGCATGGGGAAGTCGGTTACGCCTTGCAGGTTGTGTTTAAATCCAATGTTCATATTGTTGCGCACAAAATACGCACTGGTTATTACCGTGTTGCACCAGGCTTCGCCAAAAATGGTAAGGGTGGGGTACTCGTTCAACAGCACGCGGTTAATGCGGTTTAAAAATGCCTCATCGCAATACTTATAGGTATCCACCCGCCAGGCATCCACGCCAAACTCTTCGGTACACCACACGGTATTTTGGATGATGAAGTTGGCCATATAAGGGTTGGCCAGGTTTAAATCGGGCAGGTGAGGCATAAACCAACCTTCTAGCATGGCCTTTTTATCTTGGGCACTGCTGTAGCGGCTAGTAAGCAGTTCATCGCGGTGGTTGCTGGCAGTGTAGCTGGGCCACTGGTTAAACATGGCTGCAAAAGGCTGATCTTGGTACAAGAAATGGCTGTTGCCCACATGGTTGTACACGGCATCTTGAATGATTTTGATGCCAGCCTCATGCGCTTTTTGCGAAAGGTTTTTGTAGGCAGCTGCACCACCATAGCGTTTATCTATGGCATAGTGGTTGGTAATCCAGTAGCCATGGTAGCCGCTGATGGGCCCGGCGGGTTCGTTTTGCCAGGGCATATCGTTTTCTGCAACGGGGCACATCCACAAAGCGCCTACGCCCAGGTTTTTGAGGTAAGGCAGTTGGTTTACAACGCCTTCCATATCGCCACCATGGTGGGCGGATGGGTTGGAGCGGTCGCAAACCGTATCGCGGTAGCCGGGTATGCGGTCGTTGGCGGGGTTGCCATTGGCAAAGCGGTCGGGCATGATGAGATACACCAAATCGGCACTGGTAACGCCCTGTACAAACTGTCTGCCGCGGCCCGGGCGGCGTGTTTTTAGTTCAAAGGGTACCGTAAGCTGTTGGCCATTTTGCCTCAGCAGCAATTGCATGGTGCCGGGTTTTGCCGCAGCGCCTATTTGCAAATCTACAATGAGGTAGTTGGGGCTTTCGGCTTTGGTCACCTTCAGCACCCGCACACCGGGGTAAGCGCAGGTGGCATTGCTAAATTGGCCCACTTTTGGGCCATGTATCAGCAGCTGCAGCGTATTCAACTTCATGCCTGCCCACCAGTGCGTGGGGTATAGGGTGGGGGTTTGGGCTATAGTGCAGCTGGTGCTGGCAAATAAAAACAGCACCGCGGCGGCCAACCATTTTCTTCTGGCAAAGTTCATATCTAAATTTTTGTTGCGCAGGCCAATGCCTGCCATTGTTTTGCGATTGTCTTTTTTACTCGGGGCTTTGATGCCTAGTGCGCCCAAGCGTTCTAAAATTCATGCGTTCTATCTATCTTATACTTTTCCCAAACGGCCAACCCCTGTTTATGGCAAGCTGCGTTTTGGCTTGGAAGGGCAGCGTTGGTATTAGTGCTGCGGTTTTTGGTCTTTTATGCGCAGCGTAAGCAAAGCAGCCACCAGCATAGAGGCACCACCTACAATGATGGTAAAAATGGCCTGTCCGTTAAAAAGCTGCTTGGTTAGAAAACCCAAAAGCGTGGCTGCCAATATTTGAGGAATAACGATAAAGAAGTTGAAAATGCCCATGTAAACCCCCATTTTTTGTGCTGGCAGAGCCTGGGTAAGCATGGAGTACGGCATGGCCAAAATGCTGGCCCATGCAAAGCCAATCCCGGCCATGCTAATGATAAGCAGCTGATCGTTTTTGAAAAAATAGAATGAGATGAGGCCAAGACCACCGGCAATAAGGGCAACCATGCGTGTAACGGGCCGCGAATACTTTTTTTCGATTACTGGCAGCAAAAACGCAAATAGCGCCGAAAACCCGTTGTAAAAGCCGAAGAGAACACCCACCCAATTGCCCATTTTATTGTAAGCCGCCGAGCCTGGATCGGTTGTGTTGTAAATGTGCTGCGCCAGTGCGGGTGTGCAGTAGATCCACATAGAGAAAAGTGCAAACCATGTAAAAAACTGTACCACCGCAAGTTGTTTCATGGTAGTGGGCAAATAATTAAGGTCGTCCATCACCTCCACAAACCCATTGGTTTGGCGGGCTTTGGCCATGGCTGCAGCCACCATTTGCAGCAGTCCATAGGTAGCCAGGCCCAGTGTAAGCACATACAATTCTTTTTCTAAATGTTGGCTGCTTTGGCTGTTGTGCCAAAATAACCAACCACTTGCTACCAGGCCAATCGCTAGCCACAGAATCCCTTTTTTTATAAAGGCACTAGGCGGCGTTTTAATGTTGACGGCGTGGCTTTCTTCGGTAGCACCAAACTGGGCCAATTGCGTAGGGGAGTACTCTTTGGTGGTCAATACGGTATAGAGTACGGTAGCCAAATAAATAACCGCACCCATGGTGAAAGAGAGCTTAACCGAGTTGGGAATTTCACCTGCTGCGGCCTCGTTGGCTACACCTGCTTTTGTGAGTAAGTAGGGTAGCGCCGAAGAAATAACTGCACCCACACCTATAAAAAAGCTTTGCATGGCAAAACCCTTGGTACGCTGGCTGTCGGGCAGCATATCACCCACAAAGGCTCTGAATGGCTCCATGGATATATTAATGGAAGCATCGAGCAGCCAGAGTAAAATGGCGGCCATCCAAAGCGCACTTACATTGGGAAATACCAGCAGGGCAAGTGAAGCCAACACTGCCCCCAGTAAAAAGTAGGGGCGCCTGCGGCCCAACTTAGGCATCCAGGTTTTATCGCTCAAATGGCCAATAATAGGCTGAATGATAAGGCCGGTGAGTGGTGCAGCAATCCATAAAATAGGAATCTCTTCTAGCTTAGCACCCAAGGTTTGAAAAATGCGACTTACATTGGCATTTTGTAGGCCAAAGGCAAATTGTATGCCCAAAAACCCCACGCTCATGTTGGCGATTTGGGCATTGCTAAGCAGCGGCTTAGATGCTGGTGCTTTTTGGCGTATGGAATCGGTGGAACCGGCCATGGCAATCGTTTTTTAGTGATGTAATAAAAGCAGCACCGCAATGTAAAGGAAAAATATTGCTGCTGTGTATTATTTACATTTTAATTGTTGATATCTGGCCCTGGTTGGCCGTTTAGTTAAAATGTAGCATCTTTCCGCATCTAATTTTTAAAGCCTATGGCCCTCAATTATGTTTGGATTGCATTTTTTGTAGTGGGTTTTGCCATTGCGCTCATCAAGCTGATTGTGTTTCAAGATTATGAGATTTTTAAGAAGCTGGTTGATGGGATTTTTGAGGCCAGCAAAAGCAGTGTGATGGATGTGGCGTTGCCGCTAACCGGGGTGATGGTGTTTTTTTTGGGGTTGATGAACATTGGAGAAAAGGCTGGTGCGGTAAATTTTATTGCCCGCAAACTCAATCCGTTTATGCGGCGCCTTTTTCCCGAGGTGCCCGCTAACCACCCTGCCATGGGCCAAATGGTAATGAATTTTAGTGCCAATATGTTGGGCCTTGACAACGCGGCAACTCCATTTGGACTGAAAGCCATGGAAAGCCTTCAAACCCTTAACCCCAAAAAGGATACTGCCAGCAATGCCCAAATTATGTTTTTGGTGTTGCACACCAGTGGCCTAACCCTTATACCCCTTACCATTATTGCGTACAGAGCCGGGGCCGGTAGTGCCGATCCCAACAGCGTTTTTATACCCCTTATGCTGGCTACCGTAGTGGCCACCATGGCCAGCATTATTGTAACTGGTCTGTGGCAGCGCATTAGGTTTGATGTGGTGCTGGTGGGCTGGATAGCAGCACTGCTGGCTGGGGTGGCTTTGTTTGCCTGGTTTATACACGGCTTGCCTGCCCAAGACCCCAATGGGCCGCCACGCTTGTTTACCAAAGAAACCTTTAGCAAGGTGCTGGGCAACCTGCTGCTTTTTTCCATAATTGCAGCCTTTATTATTGGCGGCATGGTAAAAAAGGTAAACGTATTTGAGGCGTTTATTGAAGGTGCCAAAGGCGGCTGGGAGGTTATTTTAAAAGTAATTCCTTATTTGGTGGGGTTGTTGGTGGGTATTAGGGTGTTTAGAGACAGCGGTGCCTTAGATGCCATTATTGGGGGCGTTTCGTGGATAATTACCCAGTTGGGCATGGCCACAGAATTTGTGCCGGCATTGCCTGTGGCCATTATGAAACCCTTTAGCGGCAGCGGTGCACGGGGGCTTATGCTCGATATTTTTAAAGTACATGGCCCCGACAGCTTTGTGGGAAAACTGGCCAGCACCTTTCAGGGCAGTGCCGATACCACTTTTTATATTATAGCCCTGTATTTTGGCAGCGTAGGTATAAAAAAAGTGCGCTATGCCATTTGGGCGGGCTTGCTGGCCGATTTTATTGGCGTGGTGGCGGCCATCATTATTTGTTACCTTTTATTTGCACCATAATTAAAAACAACCGGCCACGGCCAACGGTTTAACCATGCTGCATTCCGCACTGTATATTGCCAAGGCTGGTGCCAAGGGCAAAGGCGTATTTACCAAAGCGTATTTACCTGCCAATATGATTATTGAAGTGGCACCCGTAATTGTACTTAGCAAGGCCGACCGCCTTACCTTGGAAACCACTAAGCTATACAACTACGTGTTTGAATGGGGCAACGATGTAAGCAAAGGCGCCATCGGCTTGGGTTTTGTAAGCATGTACAATCACGAGTCGCCCAGCACCTGCGAATACATTATGGACTATCGAAAGCAAACCATTACCGTTAAAACTATGCGCCCCATTGCGGCAGGTGAGGAGCTTACCATTAACTACAGTGCCGGCTGGGACGATTGGAAACCGGTATGGTTTACCGAAGCCAAAGAGTGATTTCTCTGTTTTATCTATTAAAATTTTCCAACCACGCCACAACCCATTTACAAATGAGTTTTATCAATTCCGCTAAAAAAGCCCTTGTACGTTTTACCAAAACCATTCGCCTTACGCAACCACAGGTAGAAGTTTTTAAGAAAATTGGTGCTGCTGGCGTTACCAAGTACTTTGGAACCCAGGGGTCCTACAGCATTGCTTTGCCCAACGGGTCGAACATGCGGCTGCTGAGTAGCAATTCCTTTAGCGATAACCGACTGATGCGTTTTGGTTTGTTTTACAACGAAAAAGTAAGTAAGCAGGTTTGGCTAGAACTTTGTGCACAAGCCAAGGTGGTGGTGGATGTAGGCGCCAATGTAGGACAGTTTGTACTGATGGCTTTGGGTGCTAACCCCAAGCTTTGGGTGGAGGCTTTTGAACCATTGCCACAGAATGTGGCAGCGCTAAAAGCTAACTTGGACCACAATGTCGGCTTAGCGTCTCAGGTTAACCTGCACGCCATGGCCCTCAGCCATAGCAAAGGCAAGGAAACGTTGTATTTTAACGCCCATGATATTTATACGCCATCGTTAAAAAATGAGGGTGCCAGCAGTGCAAGTATTACGGTGCCTACAGATACCATGGATAATGTGATTAAAAGGCCCATAGATGTGGTAAAAATGGATATCGAAGGCGCCGAGCCGTACGTGTTGCAGGGCATGCGTCGCATATTAGAAATGGACAAGCCTTTCATTTTGACGGAAGTGCTGCGTACCCAAACCGGCGCTGAAATTGAATCCATAGTATCGCCCTGTGGCTACAAGTATTTTTTTATTGACGAAGAAAAAGGGCTCGTACCCTCGGCCACCATTGACCGCCGCCACCAGCACAGCCACAATTTTTTGTTGGTGCCAGCAAGCAAGCTCCACCAAGTGCCTAAAGGACTGATGGCTTAGCGGCTATTGCTCAAAATACACCAAGCTGCCGCCCACCCAGGTTTTGTCGGCATTGTAGCGTACCCCAATCATTTTGCCCTTACTTAGGCGGGCTAAATTTTGCGCACCCACGGGACGGGCCGCTCCCTTTTCCCAAAAATAGAAAATCCGTATTTCGGCTTTTGCAGGCTCATCTGGGGTTTGTACGGCCGCAGCATATTGCACTTTTTGCTGCAAAATCCAGTTTTCTGGGTCGGTAAGTGCCGTTATGTCTTCGGGCTTTACATCAATGATAACGCCCTGGCCCGCAAAGCTAAACAAGGGCTTCAACACATAGTTTTCCAAATCGGCAGGTACGCTTTCCAGCAGGTGCACAAATTGTGTTTTGGGTACATAAGGGCTGTTTATAAAAGGCAAAGTGTATTTGCTAATGCGGTAAAACCAATTGGGGTGCGGACACCATTGCACTTGCCAGGGTTGGGTAATGTCAATGGTACCTTCGGGAAGCACTTGTTTGTGCAAATCATCAAAAATTAAGCGGTTGTAAATGCGCTCTATATTTTGCCGTTTTCCATCTTTGGTGTAGTAAAGCTTCAAGCCATCCGCCTTTAGTTGGGTTAGGCATACGGTTTCAATCCCCACATAGTCTTTTGTGCACTTAAAGTCGATGCGGGTTTTTTGAGCGTCGGGGTAAATTTCCAGCAGCACCACTTCCTCAGGTTTGCAGCTGCCCAGTATAATCCGCTTTAAAAGCGCCGCATAGGTTTCGGGCGTATAGCCGTTTAAATAGCTATCGTAGCCGGTTGGTTTTCCAAAATGGGTATCGCTTACCTCAGCATCCCAAATTTGGTAGGCAAACAAGGTTGGAAAACCCTGCATTTCAATCAATTGGGGTTCTAACTCACCGCTTTTATTTTGGCAAATGCCAAAGTCAAAGGCAATAAAATCACTGTATGGCGTTTCGTTAGGCACCCTTACGTTGGCTGGAATGGCGTCTTTGGTGAGCTCCAAAAAATCGGGGCGCACTATCACGTCCACAATGCTTTCGCAGGCTGCCATCACTTTTTGGGTAAAGGCTTTATCCACGTAAATGGGCGTTTCCGCAATCCTAAACTCAATATCGCCGGGGTGTTTGGCGTTTAAGTCATGTAAAAAAGCCTCGTATTTCTCGGAGGTAAAGGCTGCATTAAAGGCAGTTCTTATGGCTGGTACCATGTATTTTAGTTTAAAGCTACGCCGCTTCAGTGGGTGCTTGTCAAGCGAAAATTAGGCGCAACTGTTTGATTTATGAAAAAAGTTTTTTTAAAGTGTTCGGGTCGATATTGAAACCATAAGCACAAGTCTTTGGAATCGTGTTTTCTATGGCATGGCCGCACTTTTTATCTGCACACTTTCGTTTAGCCATGGGGCACTTTTCCCTTTGCCACTAGCATCTGCATCAGTCTTTCCACAAATAGGGAAATAAAATGGCTGCCATTATAACCACCAATACATCTAGGGCCAGCAGTAGGCTGCACAGCTCTACCACTGCACCAGCTTTAAACACTTCGCCAAAGGCAGCCCGGCTTACCCGCACCAGCAATACCAGCTGGGGAATAATGATGGGGAAGCCCAAAATGGCTATAAGGCTGGCTTGCTGGCGCGCCTTGCTGGCTATAGCACTAAGCATGGTGAACAGCAGCGATAATCCCATGCCACCTAATAAAACAATCACGGTAAAAAGACCTCCATTTTGTACCCTGTTGCCCAGCAGTAGCCTAAAGAGCAGCATGCTTAAGATGCTCAGCACCAGCATATAGGCTGTGTTCAAAATCATTTTAGACCCCAAAAAAACTAGTGGGCTGGCAATGGTGTAGTGGTAAAGCTGCCTACCAGCTGGTTCGCCTACAAAGCTTTTGACCACCGCATTTACCACTATAAAGAGCTGGGTAGTCCAAAACAAGGCATTCCAGCTTTTGGCTGGTGGTTGTCCGGCTGCCAGATACAATACAAATATGGTGCTGATGGCATAAATCAACAAGCCATACAGGTTTTGCTGCTGTCGCCATTCCAGCCGAAGGTCTTTTACAATTAAGGCTTGCAATTGATGCAGTTGCATGGCGAAGGTTCTGTTTTTAATGTTGGGTTACTGGGGTTGGACAGCCGTTTTTTGAAAATAGTGTTTGCGGCACAGTGGCTCGTATAGGTCCGTTTCGCCCAGCAGCACCAATTTCCCATGGTTTTGTTTACGATGGCTAAAGCTGGCCATATTACCGCATTCCACACAAATGGCGTGCAGCTTGGTAATGTAGTCGGCCACGGCTAACAAGTGTGGCATTTGGCCAAAGGGTTTACCCATGTAATCCATGTCTAACCCTGCCACAATTACCCGCGAGCCACCCAGCGCCAACTGTTGACACACCTGTGTTATTTCGGGGTCAAAAAACTGCGCCTCGTCTATGCCCACCACATCCACGCCTTGGGCAAAAAGCAGTATTTTCTGCGAGTTATCAATGGGGCTGCTGGTTATGGAGTTGTCGTCGTGACTTACAATGTTTTGCACATCGTATCGGGTGTCGATGGCAGGCTTAAAAATTTCCACTTTTAGATTGGCAATCCGGGCCCGCTTTAATCGCCTTATCAGCTCTTCGGTTTTTCCACTAAACATGCTACCGCAAATAACCTCTATCCACCCGCGCCGTTCTCCTGTTAAATTGGGCTCAATAAACATGGTGTGTATAATTAGTGCCGGTGGCTTTACGTTGGGTATAAGTACCTTTATGGGCCAATAAAAGGCACGAAATTAATTCAACCGCATGGAAACCATACAACCACTTATTCACAAACTGCTGTTGCAAGCCCAATCAGATGCTACACCCGCGCAATTGCTCATAACCATCGATCGGATCCGCAACCAATTAATTGACAGTCGCCCGGCAGCAGATGGTGGTTGTGGGGCTGTATCGGTTTGGTTGCCAGTGGGCTTTACGCCGATGGTCGATTTACCACAGGCCCAGCCGGTGATTGATGGGGACACCAAGGGGCCGCAGCCGCCCGCTCAGGTGCTTCAAACAGGTTTAACTGAGGCAGTAAGGGTGCCGTTGGCAGATTCCCAAAGCCGTGTGGGTTCTAACCCCATGGCCCCCGCCTACACACCCTCTGTGGCGGCGCAAGCTGCGCTTCAGCCCCACGAAATGCCTGTGGTGTACGAGCTTAGTGTTGAGCCTGAAACCATCAAGCACGAACCGGTAAAAAGAGTGTCCGGCGTGCTTCAACAAGATGCCCAAGAGCAATATTTGCCACCACCAACGCTTCCAGATTTTATAAAAAACTCCGCGGTTGGCGGCGCCAACGGTGTACTATCGGCCAGAGCATTTGGCAGCACCGCCAATCAAGTGGTTTCCGCTCCAGTGCCCAACTTAAATGAGGCGTTTATAGCCGAGCCCGTGCTGGCAGACCATCTGGCTACCAACAGTGACCTTAGGGTTGCAGACCTTCGTAAAGCATTGACAATCAATGAAAAGTATCAATACATCAATCATCTTTTTCGAGGAGATGAAGCGATGTTTGAACGAAGCCTCCGCACTTTAAACAACTTTGAAATATTGCCGGAAGCCCGCTACTGGATGCAGCGCGAACTGGTGGTAAAACTTGGCTGGACTGAGGAGGATGAATTGGTGCAGCAGTTTTATCACCTCGTAAGCAGGCGGTTTTCGTAGATGTAGCCTAAAATAGAAGCTGTAGCGCCGGTTTGCCGTTGTACGCTTGCCTGTGCAGCGTTGCCTGCGGTGTCTCGCACACTTTTCTTGTTTAGTAAATTATCTAATTGTTGCGTCAGCGCCTCGGCGTTACTTATGCTAAAGGAACCACCAGCCTTCATCAGTTCGGCTGCCTCGGCAAATTTTTGGTAATTAGGCCCGTGAATCACGGGCTTGCCGTAAACCGCTGCTTCCAGCACATTGTGTATGCCACTTCGCGAAAATCCTCCGCCCACATAGCACACGGTACCATAGTTATATAGTTTGCTAAGCATTCCTATATTATTGATTATGAGTGTGTTGTTTTCGTTTTTTGAAGTTGCTGGCGAAGACAGTTGGCTGTAAAGACAAGCATTCTTAAACAGCTTTAGCGTTTTAGCCATGGCGGCTTCGCCTATTTGGTGGGGTGCTATTACAAATTTTACTTGGGGATGCTGGCTTGCATAGTGGCGTAGCAACATTTCATCTTCCGGCCAAGTGCTTCCTGCCACTACTACCATTGGGCTGCCGTCAAGCCAAGTTTCTATTGGGGCAATAGGCAGCCACTGTTGGGCTATTTTTGTTACCCGGTCAAATCGGGTATCGCCGCTTACGGTTACTTTACTTGCATTAAGCATAGGTTGCAGCGCTTGGGCGCTTAAAGCATTTTGTACAAATAAGTGGGTAAAATATCCCAGCATTTGGCGATGTAAGCCACCGTACCACTTAAAAAAGGGCTGGCTGCTTCTAAAAATGGCAGAAACCAACAAAAGCGGGACAGCACCGCTATGTATGGCCTGCAAAAAACAATACCAGTAATCGTACTTTACCCAAATTACCAACTGTGGTTTAACCAGTTTCAGAAACACAGCTGCATTGTTGGGCGTGTCTTCAGGCAAATAGGTGGTTACGTGGGCCAACGGGTTGTTTTTGCTGGCCTCGTAGCCCGAAGGCGAAAAAAAACTCACCACAATTTTTAATCCGGGTATCTGTTGCTTTAGCGCTTCCAACAATGGTCTTCCTTGCTCAAACTCGCCCAGGCTGCTGGCGTGCATCCACACCACCTGCCCACCACTCGTATGCAAATTGGCAGCAGTAATTCTCTGCTCTAGCACTTGTTTCCACTGCTTTCTCCCATGTACCCATAGCCGCGCTTTCTGGCTAAATGGTGCCAGCATGCGCGCCACCATACCATAAAGCCAAACAAAACATTTGTAAAAGAAGTTGTAAATCACTGGTCTTTTTTTCAAGATGGCAAATAGGTAAATCGACTTAATGCTGCGCATTTGCGCAGTGTAGCCAAAAAGTGGAAATACCAAAACCGATTAGAGGTCAAAGGTTCATATATATTAAATAATGTAGCCGTTGAATTTCTGACCTGCCGTTTATATAGCCTATTGCCGTAGGTTTGCAACACTTTTAACAAAACTGAGGCGCATTGTATGGATACCATTCAAATGGTGGATTTAAAAAAGCAATACCAACATATAAAGTCTGAGGTAGATAAGGCGGTGATGGATGTTATTGAAAGCGCAGCTTTCATTAATGGTAAGCCTGTAGCAGAATTTTGCAGCCAATTGGCTACTTTTTTAGGCGCAAAACACGTTATTCCCTGTGCCAACGGTACCGATGCCTTGCAAATAGCCATGATGGCTTTGGGTTTGCAGCCCGGAGATGAAGTTATAACGCCTTCATTTACATATATAGCCACCGTAGAGGTGGTGGCATTGCTACGCCTACAACCAGTTTTTGTTGACGTTAACCCGCACACTTTTTGTATGGACGCCGACAAATTGGAAGCTGCCATTACGCCTAGAACGCGAGCCATAGTCCCGGTACATCTTTATGGCCATACCGCGCCCATGCACCAAATTATGGAGATAGCTGCCCGGCACAACCTGTTTGTAATAGAAGACAATGCCCAGGCCATTGGAGCCGATTACGGCTTTCCCGATGGCCGTGTTGCCAAAACAGGCACCATTGGCCATATTGGATGCACTTCTTTTTTCCCCAGTAAGAATCTGGGTTGCTATGGCGATGGTGGTGCCATTTGTACCAACAACGACGCCCTAGCGGATACCATGCGCAAAGTGGCCAACCATGGCCAAAGCGTACGTTACTATCATGATCTGGTAGGCTGCAATAGCCGGTTAGATACCATACAGGCTGCCGTGCTTAAGATTAAACTGGAGCATCTAAACCGCTACATAGACGCCCGGCGCAGTGCCGCTGACTACTACGATGCTGCATTTAGCCGGAACCCCAAAATCGCCATTCCATACCGCGCCAATTATTGTCGACACGTTTTTCACCAATACACGCTAACGCTCAAAGATGTTAATCGCGACGCGTTAGTAGAATTCCTCGCCGAAAAGGGTATTCCTTCCATGATTTACTATCCCGTACCGGCACATCGGCAAAAAATGTTCGAGAGTTTTGGCAGTGAAAGCACATATCTACCCACTACCGATTGGCTAACAGAGCGTGTTATTAGCCTGCCCATGCATACCGAGCTTTCGGTGGAGCAGCAAGACTACATTATAAGTAACGTGCTGGCTTATGTTAACGCTTAGGCCAAAATAGTCACGCCCATGTCATCGTAAATTTAAAAACTAAAAAATACAGTTAATGAAGATTGCCGTTGTTGGAACTGGTTATGTAGGATTGGTAACCGGTACCTGCTTTGCCGAAACAGGAAACAAAGTAGTTTGTGTTGATATCGACCAACAGAAAATTGAGAAATTGTCTGGCGGTACCATCACCATTTATGAACCCGGGCTTGAAAAGCTCTTTCACAGAAATCTAAAAGAAGGTAGGCTGCACTTTACTACATCCCTAGCCGAGGGTATTGCTGGTGCTGAAATCATTTTTCTTGCCCTTCCAACACCTCCGGGCGAAGATGGAAGCGCTGATTTGAAATACATCTTAGGCGTTTCTGCCGAGCTTGGTAAATTATTGCAACCAGCTGATTATAAGGTTATTGTGGATAAAAGCACCGTTCCCGTGGGAACTGCCGAAAAGGTTAGATTGGCTATTTTAGAAAATTCGAACGGTAATATCAGCGCCAGCTTCGATGTGGTGAGTAACCCCGAGTTTTTGCGCGAAGGTGTAGCTGTGGACGACTTTATGAAGCCCGACCGCGTGGTAATTGGCACCGATAGCGAAAAGGCACGCAAGGTAATGGGCGAACTATACGCACCGTTTGTGAGGCAGGGAAACCCCATTATCTACATGGACGAAAAAAGTGCTGAGCTTACCAAATATGCTGCTAACTCGTTTTTAGCCGCTAAAATTACTTTCATGAATGAGATAGCCCGGCTGTGCGAATTGCTGGGTGCCGATGTGGACATGGTACGCCGTGGGGTGGGTAGCGATGATCGTATTGGCAAGCGATTTTTGTTTCCAGGCATTGGTTACGGCGGTAGTTGCTTCCCTAAAGATGTACAAGCTTTGGCCAAGTCGGCAGCAGAAGTGGGGTACAATTTTAAAATTTTGGCCAGTGTAATGGAGGTAAATGAAGACCAAAAAGTATTCATTGTTCCAAAAATTGAAAAGTACTTCAATAAGCGGTTGGCAGGAAAGCACTTTGCGCTGTGGGGGCTTGCCTTTAAACCCAACACCGATGATATTCGTGAAGCACCTGCACTCTACATCATCGACGCCTTGGTAAACGCCGGAGCCACCGTAAGCGTTTTTGACCCCGAAGCCATGGCCAATGTGGAGCAAACCATTGGTGCTAAGGTGCAATACGCCGCCGGACAATATGAGGCCTTGGACCATGCTGATGCACTCATCATTGCCACCGAGTGGAGCGAATTTAGAACACCCGATTTTGACATGATTACCCAAAAGCTTAAAAATAAGGCCATATTTGATGGACGCAATCTTTTTGAACTGGACACGATGAGGCAACTGGGCTATCACTACGAAAGTATTGGTCGCCAAGTGGTTTCCCCGCACTAAAAACTAAGGTTTCGTGCAGTTTTGTTTTTTATCACCCCAACCCTTTACCCCAATAATGTCACGCAAAAGAGTACTCATTACCGGTGCGGCCGGATTTCTTGGTTCGCATCTTTGCGACAGGTTTATAAAGGAAGGCTTTCATGTCATTGGCATGGATAACCTCATCACCGGCGACCTGCGCAATATTGAACATCTGTTTAAGTTGGAGCAATTTGAGTTTTACCACCATGATGTTTCGAAATTTATACACGTGCCGGGCGAGCTCCATTACCTGCTTCACTTTGCATCGCCTGCTAGCCCCATTGACTATCTCAAAATTCCCATTCAAACCTTAAAGGTGGGAAGTTTAGGTACCCACAACTGCTTGGGCCTAGCCAAAGCCAAAGGTGCACGCATGCTAATAGCCTCCACGTCTGAGGTATATGGCGATCCTTTGGTGCATCCGCAAACCGAAGAGTATTGGGGCAACGTAAACCCTGTGGGCCCCCGTGGAGTTTACGATGAAGCAAAACGTTTTCAAGAGGCCATGACTATGGCTTATCACACCTTTCACGGCTTGGAAACCCGTATTGTGCGGATTTTTAATACCTACGGACCGCGTATGCGCCTCAACGATGGCCGCGCACTACCAGCCTTTATTGGCCAGGCTCTGCGCGGCGAAGACCTCACTGTGTTTGGTGACGGCTCACAAACCCGCAGCTTCTGTTACGTTGACGACCTCATCGAAGGCATTTATCGACTGCTATTGAGCGATTACGCTCAGCCGGTGAACATCGGTAACCCAGTTGAAATAACCTTAAAAGAGTTTGCCGAAGAAGTTATAAAGCTTACGGGCACAGCCCAAAAAATAGTGTTTAAGCCACTGCCAAAAGACGATCCAAAACAACGTAAGCCGGATATTAGTAAAGCACAGGCTCTGCTAAATTGGGAGCCAAAAGTATCCCGTGCAGATGGCCTTAGGATGACCTACGACTATTTTAAAAACTTGCCTCCTGAAGAGTTGATTAAACAGCCCAAAGAGTTTTATGGTGCTACTAAACTGGGGTAGGAGGCTTAGATAGATGCGCCGAAAGCGTTTGTTCCTTGATGTTTTTGTAACTAATCTAAATGATAGAAAATGTTGTTGTTTGAAGAATTATTGGACAAAAAAGAAAAGCTGGCTGTAATAGGCCTTGGGTACGTGGGCTTGCCAATTGCCCTCGAGTTTGCCAAAAAAATATCGGTTATAGGCTTCGATATCAACCAAGAAAGGGTGGATATGATGCGCAAAAATATAGATCCGAGTAACGAACTTGATGCTGATGCTTTTGCTAACAGCGATATATATTTTACGGCAGATATTGAGGAACTGCGCTCCGCTAAGTTTTACATTGTGGCGGTGCCCACACCCGTGGACGAACACAATGTACCCGATTTGAGACCCGTAAAGGGCGCTAGCAAAACCATTGGAGCCGTTGTAAAAAAGGGCGATTATGTGGTATTTGAAAGCACCGTTTACCCTGGCTGTACAGAGGAAGATTGCCTGCCCATTATTGAACAGCTGAGTGGGTTAAAGGCAGTTGAAGACTTTAAGTTGGGATACTCGCCTGAGCGCATTAATCCGGGCGACAAAGTAAACACGCTAGCCACCATTGTAAAGGTGGTGAGTGGTTGCGACGATGAAAGCTTAGACACCATAGCAAAAACCTATGAATTGGTGGTAAAGGCTGGCGTACATCGGGCCTCAAGCATCAAAGTGGCCGAGGCAGCTAAAATTATTGAAAATACCCAGCGCGACCTCAACATCGCCCTCATGAATGAGTTGTCCATTATATTCGACAAAATGGGTATCAATACATTCGAGGTGTTGGCAGCAGCCGGCACCAAATGGAACTTTTTAAAGTTCTTCCCCGGGTTGGTTGGAGGGCACTGTATTGGGGTAGATCCCTATTACCTAACGTACAAAGCAGCCGAATTGGGTTATGAGAGCAAAGTAATTTTGGCTGGGCGCGCCACCAACGACGGCATGGCGGCTTATGTGGCTAAAAAAGTATTGCAACATATCATTCAAAACAATGGCAATGTGCGTGAAAGCAAGGTGTTGGTAATGGGTGCCACGTTTAAAGAGAATGTTAGTGACATACGTAACAGCAAGGTGGCCGATGTGGTAAGGGAGCTCAAGAGCTATTCCATAAATGTAGATGTAGTGGACCCTCACGCCAGCAGTGCCGAATTGGAGCACGAGTATGGATTTGGCTTGGTCAGCACCCCACATAGTGATTACGATGCCGTAATTGTAACCGTGCCTCATGATGACTATCGAACATTGGACGATACGTATTTTGCTGGCATCACAACTTCCAGTGGAATGATAGCCGATTTAAAAGGCACTTATCGCCGTAAAATTACAAGCCGCAAATACTGGAGTTTTTAACTACTTTTTTTCATGAGCCCTAAAACAACCATTCTTGTTACTGGTGGCAATGGCCAATTGGGCCGCTGCTTTCAAGACGTTGTAGCCAACTACCCAACGGCCGAGTGTATATTTTTGAGTAAAATGCAACTCGACGTGTGTAGCCCCACAGCCATTATGGGTGCCATGCAGCACCTTCGGCCGCAGGTATGCATCAATGCCGCTGCATATACAGCAGTAGATATGGCGGAAACTGATTCAACCATGGCCAACGAGCTGAATGCTAACGCAGTTGCTAATATTGCTACTGTTTGTAATGCTATGAAAATCAGGTTTATACACATTAGTACCGACTATGTGTTTGACGGTGCTAAGAATAGTCTCTACACCGAGGAAGACGATGCTAAGCCCCTTAGTGTGTATGGCGAAACAAAGCTAAAGGGCGAACAATTGGCCATGCAAAACAATCCTGATAGTGCCATTGTGCGCACCAGTTGGGTGTATAGCCCGCACGGTACCAATTTTGTAAAAACCATGGTGCGCCTCATGCACAGCAGGCCTACCATTGGCGTGGTTAACGATCAAGTGGGCTGCCCCACCTATGGTGTAGATTTGGCACATGCCATTATGCAAATGGCACTTTCAACCAACTGGCAGCCTGGCATTTTTCATTACAGCAACACCGGGCCCATAAGCTGGTGGCAATTTGCACAAGCCATACAGCAAATTCGGCAGTTCAATTGCCAAGTAAATGGCATACCCACTTCAGCTTACCCCACGGCTGCTAGGCGCCCAGCGTTTACTGCCTTTGATTGTAGCAAGATAGGCCGGGTGTATGGCATTCGGCAAATACCCTGGCAGGACAGCCTAAACAAGTGTTTAGCCTTGTTGTAAGGGTTTATTGTACGATGTTTGCGCTGCCATGTTAACTACACCCGTGCCCGTGCCAAATGCCATTTTTGCTGCGTTGCAAGATTTAGAGCCGGCCACAGCCGCCGCCCAGCAACCGTGGGTGGGCATTGGTATTTTAAACTGGAATGGCCAGGCCTATCTGGAACAATTTTTGCCTTTTCTGTACCAGATTACCTATCCGCATGTGCGCATCTATGTTATTGATAATGCCAGCACAGACGGTTCGGTGGCGTATTTAAAGCACCACCATCCGGGAGTAACCGTAATACACACTGGCGGCAACTTTGGTGTACCCGGTGGTTACAACCGTGGCTTTAGCCAAATGAAGGAGCCTTACTTGCTTATGCTTAACAGCGATGTGGAGGTAGCCCCTAATTTTCTAGAACCTCTAGTAGAGTTGCTACAGAGCAATAGTAAGATTGCCATGGTACAATCTACTTTGTTGGCCCACGGCAATCGGCAGCAGTTTGAATATGGTGGCGCCGCCGGTGGTTTGCTTGATGTGTTAGGGTATGCTTTTTGCAGGGGTCGCATGTTTGGGCATGTAGAACAAAATAATAATCAATACCCCACCCAGTCGGTATTTTGGGCAGGGGGAGCTTGCGCACTCATACGAAAGTCGGCCTACGATGCGGTAGGTGGCATGTACGAGTGGTTTTTTATGCATTTCGAAGAAATTGACTTGTGTTGGCGTTTTCAAACGGCAGGTTTTAGCGTGTGGTGCAGCAGTCAGTCGTTGGCCTGGCATGTGGGTGGTGGTACGCTCAGCTATCAATCGCCCAAAAAAACCTACTACAATTTCAAAAATAACTTGGTAATGGTGGTACGCAACTCGCCCACTTTGTACCTATTGTGGTGGCTGCCCGCCCGTCTGTTTTTGGATGGCGTGGCAGCGTTGCAATTCCTGCTAACGGCGGAACGTGCCAATGCCGCAGCCGTGTGCAAAGCATGGTATGGTTTTTTTGCATGGTGGTTTGGTACCCCGGCACCCAAGTTTCCAGTCCAAAAAAAATCGCTGATTCGAATGGCGCCCGTTTACAAACGCCTGGTAGTATTTAGCTTTTTTGTACAGAAAAAACGTACCTACAATCAGCTCATAAAAAAACATCCTTACATCCATGAAGTTTAGCGTTCAAAGACAAGTTTGGCTACTGCTGGGGGTTTGCCTTGTCGTTATCCTCACCGTGGTAAAGCCCTGGCAACTATACTTCCTAAACGATGATTTTATGCACATACCCGACGCACGGCTTTGGCTGCGCAGCGGATTTATGCGGCCGGTACCCAATGTATTTTTGTGGATAGACAAGCAGTTATTTGGTAACAGCGCGTTGGGGTTTTTTGCAACCACTATGCTATTGCAAGTGGGCTGCGTGCTGGTGGTGTTTTTTACAACCAATAAGATAGCTGCCCGATATTTACACCCTTTACCCGTTGGCAATCTGGGATTTGTTACCGCTTTGCTTTTTATGGTTTATCCTTGGCATGCCGAAGCCATGATGTGGGTAATATCGCGGGTAAGCATAATGGCCTGTTTGTTTACACTGGCCAGTTTTTATTTCTACATCGACGCTTCTAGGCGTCCTTTTTTAATGATGCCGGCGTTGCTGTTTTTTTTACTGGCCTTGTTTAGCTACGAAAGTATGTGGAGTGCCATTTTGTTTTTTGGCCTGTTTAGCATTCTAAATGTTCGCAGAGGCTATGCCAGTACCTCGCAAGAGGCATTAAGTTTCGGTGTTGTGGCAATGGTGTTTGCGGCCTATTTGGTTTTAAGGGTAGTGGTGCTGAGTACCCTTGCTGGCGATGGCTACGATGAAATTAATACCAACCTTAGCAACTTTGGTTTGTTGCTTGGGAACGGGATTAAGCTGTTTGGGCGAATTTTTACACCACCATTTGCCAACAGCAACTACTTTTTGGCTGTATTTGCGCTTGTGTTATTGGTGCTACTTGCAGCAGTGGCCTGGGCATATAAAAAAAATAGATTGGTCTTTTGGGCACTAGTGGTGGCGCTGGCGGGCATGGCTGCCGGGGTGGCTACGGCTGCTCCGTTGGGTATTGATACCCACTACAACGAAAGCGAACGGTATTTATACTACGCTTCTTACTTCTACTGTTTTTTTTGCGGCACAGTCATCGTGTTATTGGTGGGTAAAGCAGTACAAGGCTGGGTTTTGTTTGGGCTAATGGGTGTGTTTACAATTTTGCTGGCCAACTTGCAGCAAAATTATAGGTATGCATCGGCCATTACCCGTACTACCATGCAAACTGTGGCCCAATATCCAAGCTACAACCGCGCTGTATTTATCGATGTACCCACAAAATACAAGGGTAGCATGGTCTTTCGCATTTGTCTGCCACATGGTATCAGGTGGATTAATCCAATGGCCAAGTACGATAGCATCCTGATTTTTAACCAAGTCAAGAGCTTTGAACGCAGCGAAAATTTTGAAACTGGGGTGGTAGATTGGCCTGTGCTTGCTAAGGCCAAGCAATGGCCTTCTGAACGCGCCGTTTTACCTGGCTCCGATACCTTACAAAGCCACGATGTGGTGTTTTGGTTTAAGCCCGAAGGTATCTACAAAGTAAATTTTACGGCACCGCTACCTCAAACTCGGGAATAAAGTACACCAGCTGTGCACCCCACTCGCGGGTAAAGCGCAGCCGCTCGTTTATTTCCTGCTTAAAATTCCAGGGCAAAACCACTATAAAATCTGGTTTTTCTTGCTTTAGCCGCTCCTCAGCTACAATGCTGATATGGCTACCCGGTAAGTACAAGCCTTGCTTGGGTGGGGTTACATCGGCCACATACTTAATGTGGGTAGTGGTAATGCCACAATAGTTAAGAAAAGTATTGCCTTTGGCCGCAGCTCCGTAGCACATTATAGACTTACCGGCGGCCAATTGCTGATGCAGCCATTGAAGGAAACCTGTCTTGATGGCCAGCGCGTTTTGCTGTAGGGCGGCATAAAATGATGGGGTGTCGATACCCATTTCATCCTCGCTATGTATCAGCGCTTGCAGTTCAGCACTCATCGGCTCCATGCAATGGGCATGTTTTACATAAATTCTGAGGCTACCTCCATGTATGTTGATTTGCTCGGCATGGCAGATCTGCAAGCAATGGGCAGCCATCACGTTGCGTAGTGCAGCTAATGAGAAATAGAAAAAGTGTTCGTGATAAATGGTATCAAACTCATTAAATTTCAATAGGTTGGGCAGATAAGGTACTTCTAGCGTACAGGTGCCCAAGGGCTTAAGCAAGGCAGCAATGCCACCAACAAAATCGTTGATGTTGGGCACATG
>RDXD01000287.1 GCA_004292575.1 Bacteroidota bacterium | reverse complement strand
CAGGAATTAGATAACCTTACCCATGGATTTGCCAAGGGCGAATTGGTGGTTGTAGGGGGGCGGCCCTGCGTTGGTAAAACCAATTTGTTCATCCAGTTGGCGCTAAATATGGCTGCACATGCACCTGTACTGTATGCCAACTTCGACTTGCCTACGCATGCATTTTTAAGCCGGAGTATGGCTATAGCCGCCAATTTGCCCATCGGCACACCATTAGTACCCTCTTTTTTTGCGCAGCATACATCAGTGGTAGCCAAGCTGTCTGAGCAATTTCATCAGCTGCCATTGTATATCTCCTCTGTAGGCCCGCAAAGTGTGAAGGCATTAAAAAAGTGTTGTCAACAACAGATAGAAGAGCAGGGAGTACAAGCCATTTTTATTGATTATTTGCAAATGATTGGCCGAAAAAATGGTAATGATGCAACAGGCCGGATGGGTAGGATGCTAAAGGCGTTGGCGGCAAAATACAATGTGTGTGTTGTAGTGGCCAGCCAATTGAATCGCGGCATCGAATCCCGAAAATCTCAACAGCATCAACTTTCCGATTTGGGCGATAGTTTTGCCATAGAGCAATATGCCGATAAAGTATTGTTTATTCAACGACCTCAGACTGATACTATAGCTCAAAAAGCGGGCAGATTTTTAGAGCCCTATTTGTTGGTTACAGTGGCAAAAAACAGAACAGGCGAAACTGGTCGGGTTGAATTGCCCTTTATTGAAGGTTACCATTTCCTTGCGTAATTGCTACACTGTAATGGCATAATAAACGTCATTTCGCTCTACATAGGCAAAGGGTATGAGTACCCTTCTGCGTTGTTTCATTCCTTTGGTTTAGCACTAAACAATCCTGGTAAATGTCTTCCGCTTGGCTTTCCCAAAAAGAAAATCAATTCGCTATAAGTTCCCTGAAATCGGGTTCAGCCACCATTCCGGGTGTTTCAATTTCTTCCGTTAAAGTAATAATCACCTTGAAACTTTTGTTTCGGGGTTTAGCCTCAATCGGGGTAATGGTGTAGCCATCATAAATACCCATAATTGAAACCATTTTTCTCGATTTGTTGTTTTCAAAATTAACGCACTTTTATTTATAATCCAATTTGTACAAACTTCGAAGAGCAAGAAATAGTTACCCATTTGGCTGCAATATTGTTCTATTTTCTTCTACGAAGTCATGCAGCGCAAGCTAAAAGTAATCGAGCAATGGATTCATGCTTCGGACTATCGGCAAATCGTTAACCCATTGTTTTTGAAGTAACAGAAAACAACAATCACCTACTTGCGTTTAGTAATATCAGTTCAAGCCATTTACTCCTGTTATGTTTCTTCGTTTCGCGGGTCGCACATTTTTTACTGCTAAGTGCACCACTTCGCCTTAACTGCAAAAGGCCGCTGCATCCATTGCCTCCTACCCATTCAGCCATGCCTTCACCGCACCGGCTTGCGTGGCACTAATAATTACCTCGCGGCGGGCGGGCGGGTTCAGTTGCAATTGCAGCCGGCCTTTGCCCAGCATTTGCAGCGCAGCCACGGCCTGGTGCTGCACCATAAAGCTGCGGTTTACCCGCAAAAAAATAGCGGGGTCCAAAGTTTGTTCCAGCGTTTGCAGGGTATCGTCTATCAGGTAGCGTTCGCCGGTTATTAGGGTAAGGTGCACGTACCGATCCTCGCCTTCAAAATAGGCTATTTGGTTGGTGGTAAGGCTAATGAGCTGTTGGCGGTGGTTTACCAAAAACCGCTGTCGGTAGGCTTGGGTTGCTGGGGCGCTTTGGTATTGCTTTAGCAGCGCCGTTATTTGCTGGGGCAAAAAAGCTGTACTTAGCCGTTCAAATTTATCTAGCGCAGTTTTTAACTCTAGTTTGTCTATTGGTTTCAGCAGGTAATCTATGCCATTGGCCTTAAATGCCTGTATGGCGTATTGGTCGTAAGCCGTGGTAAAAATTACGGGAATTTGTGGTGCAATGGTATCAAAAATGCGAAACGACAAGTCGTCGGCCAGGTTAATATCAAGCAGCAACAATGCGGGATTGAAGCGGCGTATGGCTGCAATGGCATCTTCTACCCGTTCGGCTATGGCCACCACCTGTAGTTGGGGGGCTATTTCCCTAAGCAAATGCTGCAGGTGTTGGCCTGCGTATTTTTCGTCTTCGGCTATCAATACGGGGGTCATACGGTAGATGAAAGGTGAGGAAATAGCGGAACATAAATACAAAAGACGCCGGCCTTTGGCGGTGGCTGCTGCAAGGGCTTGCCCAATAGCCCATAGCGCGCTTCTAGGTTTTTAAGGCCCAATCCCGTAGAGCCATCGGGCCCGCCTTTGCGCAGCTGCAGCGGGTTGCTTACCCATGCTTCACCAGCTGCAAAACCAATGGTTATGTGCAGCGGGTTTGCCGACGATATTTCGTTGTGTTTTACCGCATTTTCTACCAGCGTGTGCAGTGCCAGCGGGGGCAGGCTCCACTGCCCGGGCGCGGCATGCCCATGTAGCGTGTAGCCAAGGTTATGGCCAAAGCGCACCTGTTGCAGTTGCAGCCATTCTTCCACAAAATCAAGCTCTTCTTGCAGCGTTATAAGCGGCAGCTCGTGCAGCGTAAGCAACTGCCGGAAGAGCTTGGCAAAACGCTGCGTAAACACCACGGCCTCTTGCGGATCGATGGCAATAAGCGAGGCAATGATGTTAAAATTGTTAAATAGAAAATGTGGGTTCAGCTGGTTTTTCAGGCTTTCGAAACGGGCTTGTAAATTCGATTTTTCTAAACTGGCCTGCCGCAGCTGCCAATCGTTTTTTTCCTGCAGCAGCAGTTCGTTTTCGCGTTTCAGTTTCAGGCTTTCCAAGGCGTACGCTATGGTCTCCTTTAGTTCGTCCACATTCCAGGGCTTTAGCAAAAAATGATACACTTTGCCCTTGTTAATGGCCTCAATAGCCGTGTGCATATCGGCATAGCCGGTTACCAACATACGCATCACCCACGGAAACCGCTGCTTTACCTCCGACAATAGCGCTATCCCCGACATGCCCGGCAT
>RDXD01000286.1 GCA_004292575.1 Bacteroidota bacterium | reverse complement strand
GTTCGGAGCTTCCCATCGGGACAAGGCGATTATGAAGCTCCGAACGCTTCCCGCCGTTTTTCTGCACTCTTAGACTCAAAAGGGATTCCACATGACTTAGATGTTTGGGGTTATGATATGCCCCATGATTGGGACACATGGCGCAAAATGTTGCCGTATGTGCTTTCTGCTAAATTTTAGTGGGAGCTTAGTTTTGACAACTTTTGAAAAGTTGTCAAAACTACTGTTTCGTCTGATAAATAACTATATAAAAAATAAGGCTGTAGTAGCGACTTTAGTCGCTACACGCTTAGAAGATGGCGACTAAAGTCGCCACTACAGTTTGTACGATTATTTACTGGACACAAAACTACCAGAAATCAAGTTTATTTCAAATATACCTTCATACAGCTATCCAAAAATAAAAGTATTTTTTTTGTGTTTTAACCCAATGGATATTTCAGTCATAGTACCTTTGAAAGACGAGGAGGAGTCTTTACCTGAGCTTTGCGCATGGATAGACAAAGTCATGCAAACGCATGGCTATGCCTATGAAGTCCTGCTCATAGATGATGGCAGCAAAGACCAATCGTGGGAAGTCATACAACGCCTCGCTATAGAAAATCCAAACCTCAAAGGCATCTCACTGAACCGCAACTATGGCAAGTCTGCCGCACTGAATACAGGTTTTCAGCTTGCGGTAGGCAAGGTAGTCATCACTATGGACGCTGACCTACAAGACTCGCCAGAAGAAATCCCTGAACTGTATCGCCTCATCACAGAAGAAAAATATGACCTCATATCGGGCTGGAAAAAAGAACGCCATGACCCTATTATGAAAACTATCCCCACCAAACTTTTTAACTACATCACGCGCCTTTTTTCAGGCATACGCCTACACGACTTCAACTGCGGGCTAAAAGCCTATCGCCTCAAAGTCGTCAAAAGCATAGAAGTCTATGGCGAAATGCACCGCTACATACCTGTCATAGCAAAATGGGCGGGCTTCACACAGATAGGCGAAAAAGTAGTAAAGCATCAAGCCCGAAAATATGGCAAAACTAAGTTTGGACTCGAACGGTTTTTGTATGGTTTTTTGGATTTGCTTTCTATCACGTTCGTAACGCGGTTCAGAAAACGCCCCATGCACTTTTTTGGCTCTATGGGCATCTTATTTTTTATGCTCGGCTTTGGGCTAACGGCTTGGCTTGCCTACGAAAAGTTCCACAACGTATTTTATACGAATGTCAAAGGACGCGAAATAACCGATAAACCCATTTTTTATTTGGCACTGATGGTCATGACTATGGGTAGTCAATTTTTCTTAGCGGGCTTTTTGGGTGAGATGATAACCACCAATTCGCACAAAACCCACGAATATGTGATAGCCGACCGCGTGAACTGTTGAAAGATTATGATTTTTTTAGCTATCTTTGCGCTATGTTTCGTTCTCTTTTGGCAATTTTCTGCCTTTTTTCAACTTGCCTACACGCACAAATACAAACGCCTGAACAGTTTTTGGGCTATAAATTGGGGGAAGCCTTTACGCTCCACCACGACATAGTGCGCTATATCCAACACCTTGCCTCCCAAAGTCCGCGCCTGAAAGTGCAGGAATATGGCAAAACTTACGAAAAACGCGCCCTCCAAGTCGTGTTCGTATCTGCACCCGAAAATCTCGCCAAACTCGAAGAAATCCGCCAAAACAACCTCAAAAGCGCGGGACTGCTCGCAGGGCAGGCAAGTGGCTTACAACTCCCTATTCTTTGGCTCGGCTATACAGTGCATGGCAACGAACCCGCAGGTACAGAGGCTTCTATGGCTTTGCTTCATCAACTTGCCTCCGAAAACAGCGAAAAAGTCCAAAATTGGCTCAAAAATATGCTCATCATCATTGA
>RDXD01000285.1 GCA_004292575.1 Bacteroidota bacterium | reverse complement strand
CCAGCACAAAACCCCCTGCAAAGGCGGCATACGCTTTAGCATAGAGGTAAACCAAGATGAGGTAATGGCCCTAGCCAGCCTAATGACGTACAAATGCGCCATTGTAAACGTGCCCTTTGGGGGTGCCAAAGGCGGCATAAAAATAAACCCGCGTAATCACAGCGTGTACGAGCTGGAGAAAATAACCCGCCGCTACACCAGCGAGCTGGTTAAGAAAAATTTTATAGGCCCCGGCATTGATGTGCCAGCCCCCGACTATGGCAGTGGCGAACGCGAAATGGCCTGGATAGCCGACACCTACGTAAGCCTAAAACCGGGCGAAGTGGACGGCATGGGCTGCGTAACCGGCAAACCCGTAACCCAAGGCGGGGTGCGGGGCCGCAAAGAGGCCACCGGGCTGGGCGTATATTTCGGCATCAAAGAAGTATGCCGCATGCCCGAGCTCATGGAAAAAATAGGCCTCCCCCCCGGCCTCGAAGGCAAAACCGTGGTGGTACAAGGGCTAGGCAATGTGGGCTACCACAGCGCCAAGTTTTTTAGAGAGCGCAGTGGCTGCAAAATTGTAGCCATAGCCGAGTTCGAAGGCGCCATTTACAACCCCGATGGCCTCAACGAAGAACATGTGTTTCAGCACCGCAAAGCCACCGGTAGCATACTCAATTACCCCGGTGCCACCAACCTGGCCAAAAGCCTAGATGCCCTAGAACTAGAGTGCGACATTTTGATACCCGCAGCCCTCGAAAACGTAATTAACCACGACAATGCAGCCCGCATAAAAGCAAAAATCGTAGGCGAAGCCGCCAACGGGCCCTGCACACCCGAGGCCGACGAAATATTTGCCCAGCGCGGCATCCTTTGCGTGCCCGATATGTACCTTAATGCCGGCGGCGTAACCGTAAGCTATTTCGAATGGCTAAAAAACCTTAGCCACGTGCGGGCAGGGCGCATGGAAAAGCGCTTTAACGAAGACATGAACGGCCGCCTGCTGCGCCAAATGGAAGAAATGACTGGCAAGCAGGTGAGCGCCCTCGAACGCGAAGCCATTATACACGGCGCCGAAGAAGTAGATTTGGTACACAGCGGCCTCGAAGAAACCATGATAAACGCCACCCAAGAAATAGTGGCCGTATGGAACAGAAACCCCGAAATACCCGACATGCGCACCGCCGCCTATGTGGTAGCCATCAACAAAGTAGCCACCAGCTACGCCGAACTGGGTATATTTCCATAGCAAACCTCATCAACACATTGTAAAAAGCCGCCCCCTATGGGTGGCTTTTTTTATGCTGCCAACACAGCCAGTAGCAGCATTACCACCACTGCAAACAAACCAACACATCTAATATTTTGGGGCTATCAGCCGCATACCACTATTCAGCCTCAGTTCCGCCCCTTTCGGGCTACGGCCCCCGGCCCCAAAAAATTGCCCATTTGGGGGCCGGTGGCTAAACCCTACAGGCGCGGCAGCCCTTGGGCCTTGGTAATGCTATTGGGCCGGGCGCAGGCTAGCCGCGGAAACGGTGGGTTTGCGGCAAGGGCAGGGCCGGGCAACGGCAATCGCCACTAAACAAACTGTTAGAAAGCATGTGGCTGCCAAGAAACACAAACATGGAAAAATAGGTTTAAAGTGAAACTGCTGCTTCAACTCAACCCCAACCATACCAGCTGCCCTCGCGGAAAAAACCCGCTAAATTGAATGCATTATATGTGCGCATTTTGTATTGTTTTGTGCACAATAAAGTGCGCATTTTGTATTGTTTTTGTGGAAAAACAAGTGCGCATTTTGTATTGTTGATCGATACGCTCAGAAAAATATACGCCATACGCATTTTGTACTGTTTTAATAGGTATTTGGTTGAAAATCCTTTTGTAAGCCATT
>RDXD01000504.1 GCA_004292575.1 Bacteroidota bacterium | reverse complement strand
GATGCATCAAAAAAAGCCATGTTTTTGTTGGGCAAAATGCTGGTGTCATTGCCGGTTTGAAAGCGCCCCAACAGCTGTTGGCTTTGAAAAAGGATGGGGCTGTCAAAGTTGTTTATCACCAGGTGTTGGGATTGCATGGGTGCCAAGGGTGCAAGAATTATCCATGCGCGGTGCTTAATGATGCGGTGGGTGGGACTTAGCAGCGTGGTACCCGACTGCGCGTCGAGCAGTTGCCAGGCTTGGGCCATTTGGCTGGCTAAAAAGCCGTGGGGTTGCAGCCACTCATATAGTATGGCTTCCGGCTCTGGCATTTTTTTAAGCAGCAGAATGGGCAGATGGTGCTCTTCGGCTTTTATTACAACCAGCTTTTTCAGTAGGGTTTCTACGGTAGTGCTATAAACGCCGGCAGCCTGCCGCAGCAGATGCACGCTGTGGTTAAAGTTCTCCATGGCTTTGGGATACACTTCGATCATAGCATCTACCACTTTGTGCCTTACCAGGTTTCGGGTGTAGTGGTCGGTGGCGTTGCTGCTGTCTTCTACCCAGCTCAACTGTAGCTGCGCTGCGTAGGCTTCTATTTGGGCACGGCTGGCGTGCAACAGTGGACGCAGCACCTGGCCTTGCTTAGGCAGCATGCCGCGCAGACCTTTTATTCCACTGCCTCTAAACAAATGCATCAACACGGTTTCTACATTGTCGTTGGCATGGTGGGCGGTAAGTACATAACTGTAAGCCTCGGTTTTTAAGAGCGTGTTAAACCAATTGTAGCGCAGTTGCCTGGCGGCTTCCTGAATTCCAAGGCTGTGCTGCACAGCGTAGTCTGTGGTATTAAAAGCACTTAAATAAAACGGCACCTGCATTTGCTGTGCCAAGTTTTGTACAAAATCTTGGTCGCGCTGGCTTTCGGCTCCACGGTTATTTTTAGCCGACGGCACAAATGGGTCAGTACCACACTATCGGCTCCGCCACTTACGGCCACCAGCAGTTTTTGATGTTTTACCGGCCCCGTCAGGGTCAAAAGGGTTTGTTCAAATTGTTGCTCTAATACATGCATTTGCCGCTGTGGAATGGTGGCTTTTGGCTGTTTGCACCCTGCTAGCGCAAAGTTGGTTTTGTGGTATTAACAAGCCCCACCAACTTGCAAGGTAGTGCGGCAAGGCGGTTTTGCCAACAATTCAGCGCGGACCATGCCGCTTTGTAGCCGCTGGCAATTGCACCGAACGGGGGGTAGGCATGTTATGGGCGATGCTAGCCCTGCAAGTTGCTGAGCTGCTGTATTTTCCAAACTCCCTTGGCCTGCTTTGCTAAAGCAGATTGCCTTGCGGCCAGTTTTTCTTCGTCCCAGGTGTGGAAGTGCAGTGGAATTTCCTGGGTTATTATGCTGTCTGATTGTGCAAAAATTACCGCTTTTTCTTGGTATGGCAGTTGGTTGGCTTTCTTATTAAGGTGTTTTTCCAGCAAGGTGAGGTTGCCAATTCTGTACACCGAGCGGTTTACTTGGTCAAAATTAAAGTTTCCCCAAGCCTCATCGGCATGTTCGGGTAAAATATGCTCAATCGTAAATAGATCGCTTTCTGGGTCAATTTCTTTTCCGTGTTGATGTGCTTCGATTTTTGAAAGTATGTATTTTACGATTTTGTGATTGCGAGTGGTGCTTTTAAAGTCTTTAACCGCGAAAGCATTTTCGAAACTGGCGTCGGAAACATAAACGCTCTTTAAGTCGGCAATAGAGAAAAGTTTTTCGTGGTTAATTTTTAGTGCAATATCGTTATAAACATCCTCCTGAGCATTGGGGTTTAAACCGCCAATGATGTTGTACCTAAAAGATATGACAACACAAATCTTCATCAGTTTCGCCACCTGATCAAATGGCAAGTGTTTTAATGCGGCCAAGAATAATGCATTGGTTTGTTTAATTTGAAACAGTTTTATTGCCTTAAGTTGCTTTTTGATGTCTGGCTTATCTTTCCAATAATCATCTTCGGGGTTTTGGAGCGCTAGATAAACATCGGCGGTATCATTTAGGCTTCTTATAAGTTCGAATACCTGTGCTTTACTCGAAATGCTACTTTTAATGGTCTTGAACAGGTTTTTTTTGCCAACAGATTTATTGGCACTGTTCCAAAAATAGCGCAGGTAGTCTTCAAATTTTTGCTCTCCCAGCTTTCCGCTTATTTGTGTCCAAATGTCCTCAAGTTCATTTATTTCGGACACATGCGGATGGGTATCATCCACCACCGAAAAGAAGTAGTTTTTTAACAAGTCGGCCGATGATAGCTGTACGCCCCTTGCGTTTAATGTTTCGAAGACTTTGAATGCGTTGATTTGATCGGTTACTTCTATGGCGGTAAAAAAAAGTTTATCTACAATGGTTTCAATAAACTCAGCTAAGCGCTCACCAGATTGGAATGTTTTTTTAATACGCTCAAAGTACCAGTTGAAACAGTCACGCAGCTGTTTCTCCGAAGTGTTGATATTTCTTAATGGTAAATCTTTTAGCAGCACCAAATGTTGTTTGTAGTAGGCGTCGCCATTTCTGTTTAGCTTGAGTTTATTATTAGAAATCAGGGTTACAGGGTCTATATAGCCAATGTAGCTATTGAGTAAACTGGCTTTTCGCTTGCTGTTGTTTTCCGCATCGGTGCCAGTATCTATTAAGTTTTGGAGGCTTTTCAGCGTAGCCAAAATTATCAAACTCATGGTGGTGATACGCTGCTGACCATCTATAATTTCAAATGTTCGGTTGTTAGCAGTTTGCAATACCAGGTATCCCATATAGTGCTCAACATCTTCATTTTGCATCAGTGCTTTAATGTCCTGCCACAAATCGTCCCATTGTTCGGCCTCCCAGGTGTAGTCCCGCTGAAATTTAGGTATTTCGTAGCGCAAACCATTTCCCATCAGTTGACGATAGGTTTTGTTTGACGTTTCTTGTATGCCTTTCATGATAATGTCGATTGTTGTTTTGAGCAGTTGGCAACTTCCGTGTAGAGGTGTAAAGCTAGTATTTAGTTGAATGGCGCAGGTTGCAAACATTATCCACTTTTGTTTACATTGGCCTGTGGGTAGCGGTGTTGTGCAAAGCCATCCCTCTTAATGCTTTATAGATGCTGGTGCTACGCCCAGCCCGAATTCACTACATCTTCAAGTTTTTCCCAACGGCTCATCGGCAGCCTTTTTTCGCCCTGCCGTGTTGGTTTTTGTTTTAGAGGGCTTGGACAATGCAAGTCCATTGCCCGCATTTGGAGTGCTTTTTTCTTTCAAACCGCTTATTCATCCGCAAGTTCTTCAAAAGCGCCCTCAAGCTCGGCGTGGCTGTGTCGGTCGCCCGCGGCTTTGGCCACTGCCATGCCCTTGGTATAGGTGTCTAAGGCAGCTTGCCACTGCTGCTGCCGCTCCAGAAGCTTTCCCAAGTGGTAGTATGATCCCAGATAGTCGGGCTGTTGTTGCAAAAGCAGTTCAAAGCGCTGGCGTGCGGCTTCATCGTCGCCCGCCTTTACCAGCTCCAGTGCCAATGCATGCTGCAAAAAGGCGTCGCCGGGCTGTTGTTGCAACATGGTCTGCAGTTTGTGTATCCTTTCCATGCCAATTTTAAATTTTTCCAAAATTGTGGCTTACTATCCAAAACCTACTTTTATATTTGCAAATAGTTGTTTATGCAACTAATTTTGCACCTGTGCCAAAAGTAAAATCGAACGTTGCCAGCCAAAGCGCATCTAACGCATGTATAGCCAGCATCGGGTGATAAGCAGGAGCAATGACGATTAAGTTAAACAAATGGGCGTGAGCCTGCCATTAAAAAAAAGAGATGTATGAAAATATTAGTGTGTGTAAGCAAAACACCCGACACAACGGCTAAGATTGCCTTTACCGACGGCGACACCAAATTTGCTGAGGCCGGTGTGCAATTTATTGTAAATCCCTACGATGAATGGTACGCGCTGGTAAAAGCCCTTGAACTAAAGGAAGCAGGACTTGCCACGCAAGTAAGTTTGATTACCGTTGGTTTGGCGGACGCTGACCCCATTATAAGGAAGGCTTTGGCCATTGGGGGCGACGATTCCATACGTGTAAACTTGGATAGTAGCGACAGTTTCAGCATTGCTACACAAATTGCCAGTGTGGCCCAGCAGGGCACCTATGATTTGGTGCTTACCGGCAAAGAAACCATTGATTACAACGGCAGCAGCATTGGCGGCATGGTGGCTGAATTGTTGGATGCGCCGTACGTAAGTCTGGCCACCAATTTGGTGGTAGATGGCAAAATGGCTACGGTTACCCGCGAAATTGAAGGCGGCGAAGAAGTGGCTGAGGCTGCGCTGCCGCTGGTAGTAAGTTGCCAAAAAGGCATGGCTGAGCAACGCATACCCAATATGAAGGGTATAATGGGTGCTCGCACCAAGCCGCTGGTAGTAAAAGACCCCGTTGCAGTAGAAGCACTCACTAGCATCTACCGCTTTGAGCTACCAGCCGCCAAGGCGGGGGTAAAGCTGGTAAGTGCAGACCAAGTGGAGGAACTGGTGCGCTTGCTGCACGAGGAAGCTAAAGTTATCTAACCCTTAATACATTTTCGTTCTATACTTTTTCACCCAATAATGTTTTTATTATGGTACTCGTATTTGTTGATTGTGCCGATGGCGTTGTAAAGAAGCAATCGTATGAAGTGTTGTGCTATGGTGCTGCGCTTGCCCGGCAACAGGGTGTGGCCGCACAGGCGCTGGTATTGGGTACAGTTGCTGATGCTGGTACGCTTGGTGGCTTGGGGAATTTTGGTGTAACAAAGGTGCATCACCTCGAGGGTAATGCATTGCAACATTTTGATGCTCAGGTGTTTGCAAAGACCATTGCTGACGCCGTCATCGGCTTGGGTGCCAGTGTTTTGGTGCTTAGCCATACCACCACTGGCAAGGCCTTGGCACCGCGGTTAAGCGTACGCTTGGGCGCAGGTTTGGTGGCAGGTGCCGTGGCATTGCCCAATACCGACGCTGGTTTTGTGGTAAAAAAAGCCGTTTTTAGTGGTAAGGCTTTTGCCCACGTGTCCATTAACACTCCTATTAAGATTGTGTCGCTCAACCCCAATGCGTTTGGCATAAGCAAAACCGATAATTTGGCTGAGGTAGAAACCACGTCGCCCCAAGTGGCTGCTGGTCGTGTGGTGGTTAAAGCGGTAAACCGAATAACCGGCACGGTGCCTTTGGCCGAAGCCGACCTAGTGGTAAGTGGTGGACGGGGATTAAAAGGCCCAGAAAACTGGCATTTGGTAGAAGACCTTGCCAAGGAAATTGGTGCCGCCACTGCCTGTAGCCGTGCTGTGGCCGATGCACACTGGCGTCCGCACCACGAACATGTGGGCCAAACCGGTGGTGCTGTGGCTCCCAATCTCTATTTTGCCATTGGCATCAGTGGTGCTATTCAGCATTTGGCAGGTGTAAATCGCAGCAAAACTATTGTGGTTATAAACAAAGATCCTGAGGCACCATTTTTTAAAGCGGCAGATTATGGTATTGTTGGTGATGCATTTGAGGTGATGCCGCAAGTGATAGCCGCGGTTCGTAAGCTGAAAGCGGGTGTTTAGAGCCTAGCCCAGCAGGTGAGGTCGCAGATTTTTTTACCCAAATCGGGTAAATTTTGAAGCTTTGCGGTCAAAATCTATTTTCCCTGTATTTTCGTTTCCCATGAAAAAAGTTGAACTCGAAATAGTGGCGCTTTCTCACAGCATAACGCAAACGCACAGTTATGCCGTGGTGCTGGGCGAAGTAAATGGCGTGAGGCGCTTGCCCATTGTAATTGGGGGCTTTGAAGCCCAGGCCATAGCCGTGGCTTTAGAAAGAATGCAGCCCAGCCGCCCGCTAACCCACGATTTGATGAAGAACTTTATGACGGCGTTTAACGTGGAGTTGCTCGAAATTGTGATCAGCGATCTTCAAGAGGGCATCTTCTTTAGCAAATTGGTGTGCTACAGCGAAACCGATACCGTAGAGATCGACAGCAGAACCAGCGATGCATTGGCTTTGGCTGTGCGCTGTGGCTGTTCCATTTTCACCTACGAAAATATTTTGGAAAGCGCGGGAATCATGATGGAGGAAGCGCCTAAGAAACGCAAAGGCCGCATGGCGCCCGAGCCCGTAACGTCTAGCGGCGACGATTTTTCTGGGATGAGTTTGACTGAGTTGGAAAAACTGCTTAAACAAGTGGTTGACCAAGAAGACTATATCAAGGCCATTTCGATACGCAACGAAATTGAGAGTAGAAAGGGATAGGCTGTTTTTTTATAGGCTTGCAACACGTGAAGCTGTGAACCAAATTTGAGGGCTACAGATGATTGTTTTTCCCAACTGTAAAATAAACATTGGCCTACACGTGGTTGGCAAGCGGCCCGATGGCTACCACAACATTGAAACCATTTTTTACCCCATACCATTAACCGATGCGTTGGAGGTAATTACTGGTGCTGCCGGGCAAACGAGCAGCGTTGAATGCAGCGCCAGCGGTTACAGCATACCGGGTACATGGCAGCAAAATCTCTGTGTAAAAGCTTACAACCTCTTAAAAGCCGATTTTGGCGACGTCCTGCCAGCCGTAAAACTGCATCTTCACAAGCACATACCCATGGGTGCGGGTTTGGGTGGCGGTAGTAGCAATGGTGCCCACATGTTATTGCTGCTTAATAACTTATATAACCTTGGCATAAGCAAGCCGCGTCTTATGGCGTATGCGTTACAGCTTGGCAGCGACTGTCCTTTTTTTATTGAAAATACGCCCAGTTTTGGCCAGGGCAGGGGAGAAGACCTTACTCCGATTGCGCTTAGCCTTAAAGGTTACCACTTGGTTGTAGTAAATCCGGCCATACATGTAAGCACAGCGGCTGCGTTTGCGGGTATGGTAGCAGCGGCACCTGCGCACAGTTTGCTCAGCAGCTGGCAGCTGCCGGTTCATCGTTGGTCACAAGTTATTCAAAATCAGTTTGAGGTTTCGGTGTTTGCTTTGCATCCTGAAATTGCCGCCATAAAACAGCAGCTGTATGCCATGGGCGCACTGTATGCGTCAATGAGCGGTAGTGGTAGCACGGTGTATGGCATTTTTCAACAGGCAGTGCCACTCAATTTCCCAGCCAGCTATTTTACCACCATCATTGCACTGTAAAAAAAAAGCGGCACCCCAATTGGAGCGCCGCTTTTACCTGCCGTGTGTGGATCAAAGCCCTACAGACGGAATCCGTTGGGGATAACAGCGTTTTTCTTTACCACCACAATACCATCTTTTATGGTGTAAAGTGCATGGTCCTGTGCTTCCAAATGGTCGCCGCCATTTATGCTAACATCATTGCCCATGCGCACGTTTTTGTCAATAATACAATTTCTGATGTAGCAGCGTTCGCCCACGCCCATCTGCGGTAAGCCTTTTGCGCTGGTCCGTGCCATTTCCTCCATGGTTTCAAAGTAGTCGCACCCCATCATGTAGGTGTTTAGCATGGTGGTGCCTGAGCCCACCCGGCTGCGTATGCCAATTACAGTTTTTTCAAGGCGGCTGGCATTAATAATGCTGCCCTCGGCAATAATGGTTTTTTCGAGTTGGGTGCCGCTAATTTTTGCTGGTGGCAGCATGCGTGCACGGGTGTAGATGGTTTGCGTTTTATCAAATAGGTTAAAGGCGGGCACTTCGTCGGTAAGGGCCAAATTGGCCTCAAAAAACGAGTAAATGTTTCCAATATCCGTCCAGTAGCCATCGTATTGGTAACTGGCAACCTTGTATTTGTCGATGCTGTCGGGCATTATTTCTTTTCCAAAATCGGTAGCACTGGCGTGTTCGGTCAATAGTAAATCAAACAAAAGGGAACGGTTAAAAATATAAATCCCCATGCTGGCGAGGTAGTTTCTGCCCTGCGCTTGCATTTCGGCCCCCGTATCACTCACCCAGCTTTCCAGTACGTCTTTTTTAGGCTTCTCAATAAAGGAGGCAATCATGCCTTCTTCATTTACCTTCATGATGCCAAACTCTGTTGCTTCGCGGTCGTTTACGGGTATGGTGGCAATGCTGATGTCGGCGCCACTGCTGCGGTGGGTATCAATCATTTTTTGAAAGTCCATTTGATACAGCTGGTCGCCGCTGAGTATAAGCACGTACTCGCACTCGTGCTGCTGCATGTGGCGCAGGCTCTGCCGCACGGCATCGGCTGTGCCCTGAAACCAGCCCGGATTATCGGGGGTTTGTTCGGCTGCCACAATATCTACAAAGCCACTGCTAAACTGGCTAAATTGGTAGGTGTTTTTAATGTGTTTGTTTAGCGATGCGCTGTTAAACTGCGTTAGCACCCACATGCGATTTATATTGCTGTTGATGCAGTTGCTGATGGGTATATCCACCAAGCGATATTTGCCTGCAATGGGTACTGCGGGCTTACTGCGGCTAGCAGTTAGCGGAAAAAGGCGGGTGCCGGCGCCGCCGCCAAGAATTACGGCCATGGTAGATGTTGCCATTTTAAAGCTGTTTATTCGGTTTGCATTTGGGGTTGAAAGATACGCCACTGTTATAGTTATAAGGGGTTGTAAAATGAGAAGAAGCTGCTGTTTGCGGTTTTGTTTTTTTGGATTTGGTGCAAACTCATTAACCAGTGTAAAGGGCAATATACTGGGATGCACTATTTTCCCAACTATTGTCTATGGCCATCATCTTTTTTCGGGCGGCATCTAAAATGCCCGGCTCGTCGTAGTACCAGCCCACAGCCCTGCTTATGGCATTGTTGAGGTCCCAGGCGGTGGGGCTGTCAAAGAGTATGCCGTAACCCTTAAAGTCGGGTTCCGAAATGTCTAAAACAGTGTCCAATAAGCCTCCCGTTCGGCGTACGATGGGTACGGTGCCGTAGCGCAGGGCATACATTTGGTTTAGGCCACATGGCTCAACCCGGCTCGGCATCAATAAAAAATCGGCCGCGGCATACATTTGGTGGGCCAACTTCTCGTTATAGCCAATAAAACAGTTGTAGTTATTAGGTATAACGTAGTGCAGTTCGCGTAGTTGATATTCAATGGACGGGTCGCCGCTGCCCAAGATTACAAAGCAAATGTTCCCTTGGTGCAATGCCACGCTTTCACCCACGGCTGAGGGCAGTATTTCCGCAGCTTTTTCTCCAACCAAGCGGCCAATAAATATGAACAAGGGCTTTGTGCCATCAATTCCAAAATGTTTGCATACGGCAGCTTTGTTGGCGGCTTTTCCTTCGGCCACAGTCTCGGCGTTGTAGTGTGTATCCAGCATGGGGTCGGTCTCTGGGTTCCATACTTCGTTGTCTATGCCATTTAAAATGCCAAAGCATTTGCCACGTTCATACTCAAAAAGTGCCTCTAGGCCATTAGCTTCGTACCGCAGCTCGGTTAAGTAGCTGGGGCTTACTGTAGTAACCTTATCGGCGCATTTTATGGCACTGGCCAGCGGGTTAATGTTATTGCGCCAATCCAACATGCCAGATTTCCACAGGTCAAAGTCGGGAATTAGGCCGCGTTTATCCCATCCCATCCAGCCTTGGTATTGGGCATTGTGTATGGTGAAAACGGTTTTTATGTTTTGTAGCTTCTCCAAGCCATAGCAAAACTTCATCATAAAGGGTACCAAGCCGGTGTGGTGGTCGTGGCAATGTATCACATCGGGGTTGTGTTGCCATTGGTTCATCCAATGCAGGGTGGCTATTTGAAAGGCCAAGAATCTTTCCGAATCGTCGTCGTAGCCATACACCTTTTCTCTGTCCAGCAGGCCGTTTATATCTACCAAATACAAGTCGAAGCCCAATACATTGGTTTTTTCCTTTATTACGGAATAGCGAAACCAGTTTGGCCCCATGCTGGTGCTGCCTTCGTGCACAAGCTCCCAACTGTGCTGGTACAAAAACTTGGTTCTATACATAGGTAAAACCACCTTTGCCACATGCCCAAGTTGATTTTGATATTTGGGCAAGGCGCCCACAACATCGCCCAAGCCACCCGCCTTGGCTACCGGGTAGCACTCTGCACTAATGTGAATAATTTCCATAATGGCAACGTTTTAATGCGCTAAACTGTGGCAATATAAGTGTGAAAATTTGAATCCTAAAAGTTTCTCTCAAAATTGATTTGTTAAACCTTTTAACGCGTTTGCTACTATAATTGGGCCAAAGAAAAAAAAATTCTGTAGGTCGTAAAAGCGGCTACTTTTACCGCTATCAAAAAAACGCTTGCAGATGACCCAACAAAAACAACCTACAAATACAGGGGCATTGTCCACCTTGGTTACAGTTTTCTTTTTCTGGGGTTTTATTGCCGCTGGCAATAGCATTTTTATCCCCTTTTGTAAGCACTATTTTCATTTAGATCAGTTTCAAAGCCAGTTAATTGACTTTGCATTTTACCTGGCTTATTATGTTG
>RDXD01000503.1 GCA_004292575.1 Bacteroidota bacterium | reverse complement strand
GGTTTGCCCGTTGGCCGTCCATAAACTTTGGTGTAGGTGCCCACTGCAGCCTGGCAAGTGTTGATTCCACTTGGCCATAAAGCTGGCTTTTATACCATGCCGATGGGCAATTTCTTTTACACCTGCCTTGAAGAGTACCGCCCGGTCGGCAGCTTCTAATGCGTTGGTGTAGGTAATGGCGGCCTCGTACACACCGGGTCCGGTTTCGGTATGCAGGCCCTCCAGTGGCACTCCAAATTGGCCCAATTGGGTAAAAAGTTGCTGAAAATAGGCACTGTTTTGACTGGCGCGCAGCAGGCTATAACCAAACATGCCTTGGCTAAGGGTGGCATACTCGTTTTGGGGTGTGGGTACAAAGTTGAACCACTCAAACTCCTGGGCCACTTTGGCCGTGTAGCCAGCCTGCGCCAACTGGGCAATGGTGCGCTTTAGCACACTGCGGGGGCACAACTCGGCTGCTGCCTGGTGCTGGCTAAAATCGGCTAAAACCAGCGGTAGGCCCTGCTCCCAGGGTATATGCCTTAGCGTATCAAGGTCAAGTGTGGCGGTGGCGTCGGGGTAGCCGCTGTGCCAACCAGTAAATGGAATGTTGTTGTAAGCGGCATCGTTTACATCCCAACCAAACACCACATTGCAAAAGCCAAAGCCTTGCTGCGTCATGCTTTCAAACTTTTGCAGGCTAACCATTTTGCCGCGCAAAACGCCATCAATATCGGTTATGGCCAGCTTTACGCTGCTGCTGTTGTTTTGTTTTAGTACCGCCAATACCTGGGCGGCCGTTTGTGGTGGCATGTGTAATGGTTTGATGGCCTAAAAATGACGTTTTTTATTGATACCGCAACTTTGAGGTACAAAGCGGTGTGGCGTTTTTGGCTTACGAACGCCGACGCCAGAAGCCGTAGCGCAGGGCAAAGCCACCGGCCAACAGGCCCAAGAAAACCAGAAACTGTACCAGATATTGGCTTACCATAGCGGCCATGCAAATGGCTGTAAGGGCTAGGGCGATGCGTGGTAACCATGGGAAAAAAGGCGTTTTGAACGGCCGGGGAAGCTGTGGTTGGGTTTTGCGCAATACCAGCACGCTGAAGGTGCCTAGGCCATACAAGATAAGTGCGCCAAAGCAGGCCATAATAATGATGTGACTGGTTTTGCCGGTAAGCAATGCCGCAATGCCCAGTACCATATTGAGCAAAAGCGCGGCGGCAGGGGTTTTAAACCTTGGATGCAGACGGCCAATGGCAGCGGGCAAATGCCCAACCCGGCCAAACTCGAAGCTGGCCCTGCCCGCAGCCAGCACTATGCCATGAAAACTGGCTACCAAGCCCAGCAGACCTATACCTACCAACCCCCTGTAAAGCCAGCCCTGACTGCCCGTAATGTGGGCCAGTGCCAAGGGTAACGGACTATCGCTAGGCGGTGCGCCGGGATAGGTAAACACCACGGCCTGCCAGCCGGCTACGCCAATGCTGGCGGTAAATGTAAGTACACAGAGTAGCACCAAGGTGGCCAATGCCGCCGCAAAGCCGCGCATAATGTGCCGCTGGGGGTTAATGGTTTCCTCGGCCACGTTGGCCAACCCCTCGAGGCCCAAAAAAAACCAAATGGCAAACGGGATGGCCGCCCACACCCCTTGCCAACCCTGGGGCCAGGCCTGGCTACTAAAGGCCGCCCATGAAAAGTGTGGTAAGGCTACGCCAGCAAACAGCAGCAACCGCCAGCGCCACCACCGGCATTAGCGGAAAAAAGAGGTGCAGGTAAGCACCAATGGCTGCTGCTATGGCTGGCGGCGCAAACACAAATTCGATAATTTGGGCCCAGCCTGCTACAAAAGCCCATTTGGGCCCTAAGGCTGCGGCCGCGTAATCGAAAACGCCGCCAGCCTTGGGAATGGCGCAGGCCAGCTCGGCATAGCCAAACGTAAAGGTGATGTAGAGCCCTATTACCAATAGTGTGGCCACTGCCATGCCCCCGGTGCCGCCCATGGGCAGGCCAAGGTTCCAGCCAAAATACATGCCGCTGATAACGTAACCTACGCCCAAGCCCCAAAGCATGATGGGTGTAAGGGTGCGTTTAAACTGCCCGGGTGTTTCCATGGCAGCAAGATAAGCGGTTCGGGGGTTTTTTTTAAACGGCTGAAAAATAATGAAGCCCCAAATTAGCCGGCGGTGGCGCTAGGCCAAAAGTGGGGCAGGCAGACACCGCAGCAGGCCGCTGCTGCCGCGTCAAAAGGCGCAGGGCTTTGATCGGGCAGAATGGCTTAACTTTTCGGCGAAGTTTGAATTTGCAATGGGGTGAATTAAAGGCCCAATAGAATTGCTGCGGCTTAGCCTTTAGCCCCGACTAACGATACTACCCCACCCCGCCGCAGGCGCGGGTGGCGTAGTGAGGCAGGCGGGACCGAGGCTTAGATTTGCACAAAAGACTGGCTTCATCGTATTTTTATCAAACCAAAAGGTGCTTTCGGGCCAACAATCATCACAACTTAACCATTGACATAACCCCATGACTACCTCAAACAACCCCATCATTAGCGGATCGTTTAGCTACGAAACCCTGGAAGAAACCCTTGATGTGAAGGCTAAAATGGCTGATTTGTTTATTGGGATGCCGAAGGAAACGGCGTTTCAGGAGAACCGCATAGCGCTTATACCCGAAGCGGTGGGAGTGCTGGTGGCCAACGGGCACGATGTGTGGGTGGAGTCGGGCGCGGGCTTGCAAAGCGGCTATACCGACCACGACTACAGCGAGGCTGGGGCTAAAATTAAATACCAAAAGGCCGAAATTTTTGACTGCGATATACTGCTGAAAAGTGCCCCGCTGGTGCATGAAGATTTGCCGCTGCTGAAGCTGAACCACACCATAATAAGCCCGATACACCTGAGCGCCATGAAGGCCGAAATATTGGCCAGTATGATGGAGAAAAAGATAACGGCCCTGAGTTTTGAAAACCTGAAAGACGATAGTGGCACCTACCCCATAGTGCGCAGCATGAGCGAGATAGCGGGCAGCGCGGCCATGTTGATAGCAGGCTACTACTTGGGGCAGGCTGGGCATGGAAAGGGCATTTTGCTGGGTGGCATAAGTGGCATACCGCCTACTAAGGTTATTATTTTGGGTGCGGGTGTGGTGGGCGAGTTTGCGGCAAGGGCGGCACTGGCTATGGGCAGCTCGGTAAAAGTGTTTGACAGCAGTGTGTACCGCCTAAAGCGGCTGCAAGACACCATGGGACACCGGGTGTGGACCAGTGTGATGGAGCCGCGAATACTGGCCAAGCAATTGAAAACCTGCGAGGTGGCCGTGGGGGCTTTGGGTAGCCAAAATGGACGCACGCCTGTGGTGGCTACCGAAGCCATGGTGGCGGCTATGCGGCCGGGGAGCGTAATTATAGATGTGAGTATAGACCGGGGCGGCTGCTTTGAAACCAGCCGCATTACCAGCCATGAAGTGCCTACGTACTTGGCTTATGATGTAATACACTACTGCGTGCCTAACATACCCAGTGGCTTTAGCCGCACAGCAAGCCATGCCATTAGCAACGTTATTATGCCGCTGCTACTCAACATTTCGGACGCGGGCGGTTTTGATGCATACGTGTGGAACAACTTTAATATTCGCACGGGGATTTACATGTTTAAAGGGGCGCTGACCAACTTTCATTTGAGCGAGCGCTTTGAACTTAAATACACCGACCTTAACCTGCTGATGGCGAGCATGGGTTAGCGATAATCTTGGCGAATGGGGCTAAAAACATCGAGTATTTTGCAGTTGGTAAGGGCTTTGCCGCCATGCATAACACCGCCGGGAATGAGGCAGTAATTTTGCGGAGTAAGTACTTGGGTGGTGCCGCCCACCGTCATTTCGAACTCGCCCTGAAGCACGAAGCTGCTTTGGTGGTGGGGGTGCTGGTGCAGGGGTAGTGTGCTGCCCGCAGCAACGTCTAAAAAGTTGATGGTGTTGTGCTCGGTATGTATAAGTTGGCACAGAAAACCCGGGGCTATTTCTTTGGGTGCAATGCTTTCAAAAGCGTGGAAATACATGCATTATTGGGTTTAGATGGTAATGCCTTCGGCGGCTAAGTATTGGCCTATGCAAAAGCCATGGCCTTCCATAATTTCTACGGTTTTGTTCCAATCTATCCACAACCAATCTTGCCCGGCGTGTGCCACCAGCACTTTTTGGGAGGCGGTGAATACCCAAATGACTTTGTGGGTGCCAAAGGCATGCAGCTTGTTTATTTTTTTACTCACGTATTCGTGGTCGGAGCCCTGGTTGAGGTCGGCGGCAATGTCTACTTCGATGTGGATGAATGCTGGAACATCGGCATAATGTGTGTTTATCTTACTGGGCGTTAGGGTTTGCTTATGGTAAATTAGCAGGTCGCCCGACAAGTTATTTCTGTGATCAATGTGTAAACCAGGCTCACTTACTAAAACCCTGTACACCTTAGTGTTTAAGAACTGCAAGATTGTTTGCATTATGTATGAAATCAAAACGGCTTGTAGCGAGCTTGCTCCCATAATTTCTTCGGGGGTTTTTTTATTGCATAGAACGTCTTTGTAGCCCTTGTAATAGAGAGGGGTGCCATCCATAACTTCGTACACCAAGTAACTGGGTACCTTTTTGCGGCGCCTTGGTGGGGTGGTGAGTGCTGCATGCATAGGCAACTAATTTGGCATAAATGTACGCTTAATATCCAAAAAAAACTACTGGCGGCCTACTGATAGTGGGGGAGGTGTAAACTATGCTGGCAGAATTGAGTTTCCTGGGCATCGTTGCTGCCTACAATAACAATGCGGTTGGCAGAAAACTGCTGAATGAGGCTGTGGTAAAGGGCAATGCCCTCGGCGTCGAGATTGGCGGTAGGCTCATCGAGCAGCAGCACGGGAGCTTGGCTAAAGAAAGCCTGAGCCAGCTTTACCCGCTGTTTCATGCCGCTGCTAAAGAGGCGTATTTGGCGGTGCAGCGCGTGCTGCAACCCTACGGTTTGGGCCATGGCACTAAAGGAGTGCGCAGGTGCAAAGGGCTTAAACTGGTGGTGGAATTGCAGAAACTCGGCCAGCGTAAGCTCTTCGATAAGCTCGAGGTAAGGTGCGGCTATGGCTACGTGCTGGTACTGCTGCTGTGGCGGCACTTTTTGCTGAAGGTGCCAATACGCTATTTGGCCGCTGCTGTGGAGCATGCTGCCAGCCAGCACCTGTAGCAGGGTACTCTTGCCGCTGCCGTTTGGCCCGGTAATGGCATAGCCAAAGTTGGCCTCGAAGGTGTAATCAATGTTTTTAAATATCCACTGGCGGTTAAACCGCTTGCCCAATTGGTGAAGAGTAATGCGCACAGTGATTGTAAAATGGGGTGGACTAAATAAAGGTGTAGGGTTTGTTTACTCGTCGAGTGCACCTTTTGTAAACCGCTTAATGATGCCGCGTCCACTTTCGCGAATAAACGTAACAATCTCGTCGCGCTCATCGCTGATGGGGAGTTCTTCTTCAATGTACTGAAGGGCTTGCGTGGTATTCATACCATTGTTATAAATGCAGCGATAGACATCGAGAATTTGATTGATTTGAATGTTGCTAAAGCCGCGCCGCTTAAGGCCGACACTGTTTACGCCTGCGTAGCTCAGCGGATTGCGACCGGCTTTAATGTAGGGTGGCACATCTTTGCTTACCAAGCTGCCGCCGCCAATAAAGGCGTGCTGGCCAATTTGCACAAACTGGTGTACCGCACACACGCCACCCATGCCCACATAATCGCCCAGCACCACGTGGCCGGCCAGTTGTGTGTTGTTGCTGATGGTGCAATTGTTGCCAATTATACAGTCGTGGGCAATATGGCTGTAGGCCAATATCCAACAGTCGTTGCCCACGCGGGTGCTGTTGCGGTCGCTGGTGCCACGGTTAATGGTTACAAACTCACGTATGGTGCAGTTGTCGCCAATTTCTACACTGGTTTTCTCGCCCTCATATTTTCGGTCTTGTGGTATGCCGCCAATAACTGCACCGGGGAAAATGCGACAGTTTTTGCCAATGCGGGTGCCTTCCATAATGGTTACGTTGCTGCCTATGAGGGTGCCTTCGCCAATTTTTACATTGCCATGTATTACCGTAAAGGGATCAACTTTCACGGTATCTGCCAGTTGGGCGTCGGGGTGGATGTAGGCAAGCGGGTGTATCATGTAGAAGCGCGGGTTTTATTCAGTAGTAGTATTTTTATGGGGGCGCACTTAAGCGGCTAAACAAAGCGGTTTTGTAATTTTATGGCGTATTGCGCTTTACAAGCTGGGCTACCAAATCGGCCTCGGTGCATACTTTGCCGCCAACAAATACGGTGCCACGCATGCAGCAGATGCCGCGCCTAATGGGTTCGGTAAGCTCAAGCTTTAAAATCATGGTATCTCCGGGTCCTACTTTGGCTTTAAACTTACAGTTGTCTATTTTTAGAAAGTAGGTGTCGTATTGCCCCGGAGGCATGGCATTAATACATAAAATACCACCGCACTGCGCCAGGGCTTCAATTTGCAGTACGCCCGGCATTACGGGGTTTCCGGGAAAGTGGCCTTGGAAAAACCACTCGTTGAAGGTTACGTTTTTTATGCCTACAATGTGCTTGTCGCTAAGTTCAATTACCTTATCCACCAGCAAAAATGGGAACCGGTGGGGCAGGGTTTTTTCAATTTGGGCGATGTCGTAAACGGTGGCCAAGCTGGGGTCGTAGGTAGGAACGTCTTTGGTATGTTTGTTTTTTTTGAGGTAAGATTTTACTTTTTTGGCAAATTCGATGTTGGCGGCGTGGCCGGGTCGGTGGGCAATAATATGCGCTTTTATGGGTACGCCTATTAGCGCCAAATCGCCCACTACATCGAGCAGCTTGTGGCGGGCCGGCTCGTTGGGAAATCGCAATTGCAGGTTGTTTAGGTAGCCTTCGCCCTGTATTTCGATGTTGTCTTTTTTAAAAGCATGTCGCAAACGGCTTTTGGCTTCTTCTGTAATGGGCTTATCCACCACCACAATGGCATTGTTGATGTCACCACCTTTGATGAGGTTGTTTTCGATAAGCATCTCCAACTCGTGCAGGAACACAAACGTGCGGCAGGTTGCAATGTCGGTTCTAAAATTTTTTAACCTTTTAAGCTGTGCGTGCTGGGTGCCCAATACGGGGCTATTAAAGTCAATGAGGGTAGTAACTTTATAGTCGGTACTGGGCATTGCAGTAATTTCCACCCTGCGCTCTTCGTCGAAATAGCTGATGTTTTCGCCAAGGGTGTACCATGCTTTGGCGGCATCTTGCTCTACCACACCGGCTTCGTCAATAATGTCGATAAAGGGCATGCTGCTACCGTCCATGATGGGTAACTCGGGGCCGTTTATTTCAATGTGGCAGTTATCTACGCCCGTGCCTACTAAAGCAGCCAGCACGTGTTCTACAGTACTAACCCGGCCGCCATTAGCCTCCAGTGTGGTGCCACGGCTTGTATCCACCACCAAGTCGCAATCGGCCTTTATTACGGGTTGGTTGGGCAAATCAATACGCTGAAATTGAATGCCATAACCTGGTTGAGCAGGTTTAAGCGTCATGTTTACCAGAGCCCCTGTATGCAAGCCAGTGCCGCTTATTCTTGCCGGGCCACCTAAGGTATGTTGCTTATCGGGGTTAAAACTACTTGCCATTAATAGAAATTAAGTTGGCTGCAAAAGTAAATGAAATCGTGGTTAGGCAGCAGTGCAGGTTTTTTTGGAAAAGCGCATCGTACCCAGGCCAGCATCGAAACTGCTTTTTACCGTTCATCAACTCGTACTGTTATTAATGCCGCTGGTACCGAGGGGCCCCAACTAGCCCAAAACAAATGGAAACCTTTGCCTTTGTAAAACGACACTTTGAACCAATACCCAAAAACAGAAGTTATGAGAGCAGTGATGCTGCTGCTAACGGCAGCAATTTTTAGCTGTGCCAACTTACAGGCACAAAGTCCAAACGCCAGCATAAGTGGTAGAATAACCAATGCGCAGCAAAAGCCATTGGCAGCAGTAACCGTTACGCTGCACCGGTTAGCCGACTCGGCTTTAATAAAATCAGCGGTAACTGGGGACGGTGGTTTTTTTGAGATAACCATGGTTAAGCCGGGCCAATACTTTGTAGAAGCCAGCCTTTTGGGCTATAAAAGGCATTACTCTGCAGCGTTTAGTTTGGCGCCCGCCGACAGTTTAAACATGGGCTACATAGCTTTAACGGAGGCAGCAGAAACACTTGGCGGGGTGGTGGTAAAAGCCAGCAAACCCATGTTTGAAATAAAGGCAGATAAAACGGTTTTCAACGTGGAGCAAAGCATAAATGCACAGGGCAGCAATGCGCTAGAGCTGCTACAGAAAAGCCCGGGGGTGCAGGTAGATAACAATGAAAACATCAGCATGAAAGGAAAAACAGGCGTGCGGGTTTACATTGATGGCCGCATGATGCAGCTGGATGCCCGCGAGTTGGCCAACTACCTAAAAAGTATAAACAGCAATGATATTGAGGCCATAGAGATGATACCAAACCCATCGGCCAAATACGACGCTAGCGGCAATGCCGGAATTGTAAACATTAAGCTGAAAAAGAACAAAAAGTACGGCACTAATGGCAGTGTAAATTTGGGGTTGGTACAGGGCATTACACCCAAGGGCAACGGTAGCGTAAACCTTAATTACCGCAATAAAAAGGTAAACGTATTTGGCAATGTGGGTGGCAATACAGGTCTTTACGCAAACAGTGTGGAGCTCTACCGTATCCAGGGCGACACCATTTATGATCAAAAAAGCAATATGGCTAACAACCGCCAATCGGCAAATGCCAAAGCTGGGGTAGATTATTTTATAAACAGCAAGCACACCGTTGGTATTATTGGCACCCTAAATGTGGGCAACACTGTGTCGGAAATTGAAGGCGTGACAAGCATTAGCCCAGCAAGCGTACAGCGGCTTGAAAAGAGTTTGTTGGCCTTCAATACCCTTTACGGCAACCGTACCAACGGCAATTTAAACTTTAACTATCGCTATGCTGATACGCTGGGCCGCGAGCTGAACATAGATGCTGATTACGGGCTGTTTAGAGGCCGAGGCAATAGCATACAACCCAATTTTTATGTCGACAAATTTGGTCGGCCCATTAATCAATTCACCTACCGCAACAATACGCCTACAAATATTGATATTTATACCATTAAGGCAGACTACACCCAACGTGCTTGGAAAGGCAATTTGGGGTATGGTGCAAAGTTGGCGTATGTGAAAACTGAGAACGCGTTTGAGTTTTTTGAAGATGCTAACAATAGCCCTGTGCTTAACGCCAATAAAAGCAACCGATTCGAATACCTTGAAAATGTGAATGCTGCTTATGTAAATTTCAGCCGCAGCTTTGGCGAAAAATACAGTCTTCAGGCAGGGGTTAGGGCAGAGCAGACCAACAGCAGGGGAACACTAACGCGGCTTGATGGTGAAGTGCAAAAAGATGGTTTGGTGAAGCGTAATTACATCGACTTTTTTCCAAGTGCTGCACTCAGCTGGGCGGCAAATAAAAACAACAGTATTGGGCTTAATTACAGCCGGCGTATCGACAGACCTTCGTATCAGGATTTAAACCCTTTTGAAAACAAACTGGATGAATTGACCTACCAGAAAGGAAATGCATTTTTACGACCTCAGTACACCGACAATGTGGAGCTGACGCACACTTTTAAGGGCATGATAACCACCAGTGTGGGCTACAGCTTTGTAAAAGACTTTGCAACCGAAATAACCGATACCACCAATGGAAACGCAACTTTTATTGAAAGGCGAAATGTGGCCAAGCAGCAAATATGGAGCACCAGCATTAGTGCACCGCTGCCCATAAACAAATGGTGGAATGGCTTTGCCACCGTTTGGTTTAATTACCAAATGTTTGAAGGCGCCTTTGCAAACGGCACCCTTAAACGTACGCTACCCATGTATGGCTTGTATGTACAAAACAGCTTTACCCTGGGCAAAAAAGGAACCACAGCCGAGATGAGTGGCTGGTACAACGGACCGGGCGTATGGGGCGGAACTTGGGAAACAAAACCGATGGCTAATATCGACCTTGGGTTGCAGCAGCCTTTGTTTAAGAAAAAAGCATCGCTAAAATTGAGTGTGACCGATGTTTTTTTTACCCAATATTGGCGCGCCGCCTCCGATTTTGGCGGGCTTTACATACGAGGCGAAGGGCGCAACGAAACACGCACTTTTAGGTTAAACTTTACATACCGCTTTGGTAAAAATGAGGTAAAGCAAGCACGCCAGCGCAAAACAGGTCTTGAAACCGAAGCGGAGAGAATAAAGGGATAGCCCATTCCTGATTTGTGGTTAAAGCCGTCAGCGGCGAAGGCGTTAATTGCAATAAGGTGCTGCAAACTGTTGAAAACCAAACTGTAGCAGCTGCCGAACTTGGCCAAAGCCAAAAAAGCATGGTTGGCCCGCGTTTGTTGAGCTTTTGGGATGCACGCTTTGTAAAAAATGCTCCCTAATTTTACAGAGCTAAACGTGCAAGCAATGGTAATAGCCAACCCCATATTTGATGTGGTGTTTAAACGCCTGATGGAAAGCGACCGGGTGGTAAAGTTCTTTATTGGTACCCTGCTGGAAGAAACCATTGAGCAGGTGGAAGTGCAGCCGCAGGAGTTTACCTATGTGGATGAGCTGGCAGGATTGGCTGTTTTTAGGCTAGACTTTATTGCCACGCTGCGAACCCAAAGCGGCGAAAGCAGAAAGGTGTTGATTGAAATTCAGAAGGCAAAGAACCAAATTGATTTGATGCGGTTTAGAAACTATTTGGCTTCTCAGTATAAAAAAGAAGACACCATTGGCGACGAAAAGGTAATTTTACCCATCACCACCATCTACATTTTGGGTTTTAAACTGCCCGAAATTGAAACGCCCTGCCTAAAGGTAGAAAGACATTACCGCGACCTGATTGGCGGGGAGCTGGTAAATGCCAAAAGTGAATTTGTTGAAAAACTAACGCACAACAGTTTTGTGGTGCAGGTAAACCGCATTACCAACCGCTACCAAACCAAATTAGACAAGCTGTTGAGTATTTTTGAGCAACAACACTTTGTAGATGACAAACAAATTGTAAAAGAATTTAACCACCCAACCGACCTTGTTGAAATGGAAGAAGCCACAAAAATACTGCACCATGCTGGCACCAACCC
>RDXD01000502.1 GCA_004292575.1 Bacteroidota bacterium | reverse complement strand
GAAAATAAAGCCTCCTATCACTAAGCCCACAGTAAATCCCTCGTCTTTTCCAAAGCTTTTGGAAACCATGTTGTAGGCCCAAATTAAAAACACAAGGTTTATAACAGGCAGTAAAAACATGAACAGCCACCAGGGGGGCACTCACCTTAAGTTTTTGAGCAGCATGTGGCGTTGCCATTCAGGCACAATGCTGGCTTAGCCAAGGCGACAGTTTTTAGTATGCCATAAAAACCTACAGCTGCAATTTACCGCTAGAGTCCGAGCAGTAAAAATGCGCTTTGCAGTACCCGCTTTTTTAAGGTCGCCGATAGATGGCGTATTAAATGCGGCAATGCAAAGCGCATATCTGGTGTTTTTGCAGCCACCACGCGGTTAGGATTGGCTCCTCATCAATTCAAAATCTTAAACGCCATGGCTTCCACCTGTTTTTTGTAGGCCGCCCAAGCACCTGCAGTAAAGTTGGCAATGCGGGCGGTGTTTTGACCAATTAGGGTTTCGGCGTGGGTTATGGCCAGGTCTTCCTGTGGGCCGGGTGCGGTGGTTTTGCCCAGTATCATTTGGCGGGCTTCGCGTATTTTGCCCGTGGTGGTAAGCTGGTATGCGGTGCCGTAGCCCTGCTTTTCTTGCCGCTTGCCCACTATGGACTCGCGTATGGTTTTTATGCTGTCCTGCATCAGTTTGCTGCTTTTGCGCAGGCTGTCGGCATCTTTGCCCTCCACGTCTTTCAGCAGCAGTTCCACTTTCTTTATCCCCTCTTCGGCCGTGGTAAGTTCGTCCATGGCCGCGGTTAGCAGGGCGGTGCTTTTTTCAAGGCGCTCTATGGCCGCTTTTTGGGCCATTTTTTCTTGTGCGGGGTAGGTGGTGCGGGGGTCGTAAAGCACCCTTAGCGTGGTGCTATCGGCTACATTGGCGTTGGCACTTACCACCACCTTGTACGATCCGGGTTGGGCCTCCAAACCGCTTGCGGGTTCGGGGGCATCTTTGCGGGGCTTGGGACTACCGGGCTGCCGTTGGCCACGGGTGCTGTAGTTCCAGTAAATGCGGTTAAAGCCAGTATCGGCCTTGGCCTTGTAGGTGCGTATGTTTTGGCCCGCTACCGTAAAGATCTTTACGGTTACGCTATCGGGCACTTTGCCCTTGGTGGTATCGCCCGCTTTTTTGGGATGCACAAAAAAGTTGATGGGTGCGCCATCGTTGCGGTTATCGGCGGCGTAGAGGCCATAGCTGCTGTACTCAATGCCAGAGGGGCCGTTGGTGAAGTGCTGGTAGCTTTCGGGTGAGGCAAATACGGTAATGCCGGTGCCGGCTTTTGGCGCGGGCAGCTTACCGCCGGTTTCGGCCAGCTTGCGCAGGGGGCGTATATCGTCGATAATGTAAATGGCGCGGCCAAAGGTGGCAATGGCAAGGTCGGCTTCCCGATCTTGTATGGCCAGGTCGTAAGTGCTTACACTGGGGTAGTTGTTTTTAAACTGCTCAAAGCTGGCACCACCATCCAGGCTTACCCACAAGCCATTTTCGGTACCCACAAAAAACAGGTTGCGCTCGGTGGGGTCTTGTATAAGGCAGAGGGCATAGCCTTTTACCTTGGTATCGTCCACAAAGCGGGTCCAGGTTTTGCCATAGTCGGTGGTGCGGAAAATATACACCCCAAAATCGCCCTGCCGATAGTTGTTGGCCACCACAAACACTTCGCCCCGGTTATAGCGGTTGGTGCGCAATTGCTGAATCCAGCAGTTGGCAGGCAGGCCTTTTATGTTTTTGGTGACGTTTTCCCAGCGTTCGCCGCCATCGCGGGTCATTTGCACCTGTCCGTCATCGGTGCCTACCCACAGCATATCGGGTTCGGTTTTGCTGGGTTCAATGGCCAAAATGGTACAGTGGTTTTCGGCATTGGTAATGTCGATGGTAAGGCCGCCGTTTTCGTCTTGCCGTTGCTTTTCGGCATTGTTGGTGGTAAGGTCGGGGCTAATAATGCGCCACGATGCGCCCTTGTTGGTGCTTTTGTGTACAAACTGGCTGCCGTAGTAAATGGTTTTTTTGTCAAATGGATCCAATGCTAGGGCTGCATTCCAGTTAAAGCGTATGCGGGTATTAAGCTCGGGCATGGGGGGCCTAATGCCCCACTCTTCGCCGGTTTTTGAGTTTTGCCTGCCCAGGGCGCCACCCTGGCTCATGCTGTACACCCAGGTTTCGTCTTCGGGGTCGGGCTGCACATCAAAGCCATCGCCACCGCCCACACTTTGCCAATAGCTGTTGCGTATGCCGCCGCTTTGCCACACGTATGCTGGGCCGCGCCAACTACCATTGTCTTGCAAGCCGCCCATTACGTTATAGGGTAGGGCATTGTCCACCGCTATGTGGTACAGCTGGCCCAGTGGCAGTTTTTCATCAAACTGCCAGGTGCGGCCCCGGTCGCGGCTTATGGCAATGCCACCATCGTTGCCATTTATAATAAAATCGGGGTTGGTGGGGTGTATCCACCAGGCGTGGTGGTCGGGGTGTACGCCGCTGTAGGGTATAATTATTTTAAACGATTTGCCGCCATCGTCGCTTTGGGCAATCATTTGATAAATGTTGTACAGCCGGTTTTCGTTTTGGGGGTCCACCCTAATGTCTTGAAAATAGAAGGGGCGGTTGGTTACCCACTCTGGGTCGTCGTTTACCTTGTTCCATTTAAAGCCGCCATCATCACTGCGGTAAAGGGCGTTTTTTTTAGCCTCTACCATGGCATACATTACCTTGGGGTTGTTGGTGGCAATGGCCAAACCCATGCGCCCGGTGCTATCGGCTGGTAGGCCTTCTGCTTTGCCCAGTTTTTTCCAGGTTTTGCCGCCATCGTGGGTCATGTACAAGCCTCCGCCCGGCCCGCCGCTGCTAAAGCCCCATGGCGAACGCTTGTGCTGCCACATGTTGGCCAGCAGCTTATTGGGGTTGGTGGGGTCCATAACCAGTTCGGCACAACCGCTGGTATCGTTGGTGTACAGTATTTTTTGCCAGCTATCGCCGCCGTCGGTGGTTTTGTACACGCCACGCTCGGGGTGTATGCCATAGGGGTTGCCAATGGCGGCCACGTACACGGTATTGCTGTTGGTGGGGTCTATTAAAATGCGGTGGATGTTTCGGGTTTTTTCCAGCCCCAGGCGTTTCCAGCTTTTGCCACCGTCAAGGGTTTTGTAAATGCCTTCGCCTAGGTTAATGCTGTTGCGGGGGTTGCCCTCGCCGGTGCCCACCCACACCACGCTGGGGTTGCGTTGGTCTATGGCCACGGCACCAATGTTTTGGGTGGCTTCATCGTCAAACACGGGCTGCCAGCTGGCACCACCGTTTTCTGTTTTCCACACACCGCCGCTGGCCGCACCCACATAAATGGTGTTGGGCTGGGCATGCACCGCATCAATAGAGGTTACCCGCCCGCTCATGCCGGCTGGCCCTATGCTGCGGGCTTTTAGGTTTTTAAAATGGGTAGATAGCAGTGGCGCCTGTGCGCAAACGGCGCTTGCAAGGGCAGTGGCAAGGCCAAGGCAAAGTGCCAGGGCATGGGTTTTACGGAGCATGGTGGTAAACACTTTTATACAGTGGGAAAATAATTTGCGGGGGCTGAAAATACTGGTTAAGCCATGCCCGCCCAAAAAATAATATGAGCGTGCCGCTACTTAGGCGCCCTGCCGCTGCTACCGCGCCATTGCAACCAAGCCCAAGCAGTATTAGGACGCTTTTTTTACCCGCAACCAGCTAAAAAAACCAACCGCCGTATCCACAGCACGGCGGCGCTGGCTAGCTGGCCCTGTGCTAAGGGCCTGAAAACGAAGTGTTAACAACAAATTGATTTCGCGGCCTGCTAACTTTTCCTTTAGTTTTGTAGGTTGGCCTGTTTTAAAGTAAGTGGTAAATTGACCAACCACCCCCACCGGGCGCAGCACCCTCTCCACTTACAATCGTTACTCCCTCCATGTCATTATCGCACCTCATACGCCACATGTACAACAATGCCACCGACGAAGTCATTCGCCGTGGCAAAAAGATTTTGAGCACTGGTCATATTGAAATAATAGACCACAACCCGCTAATGGAAACCATTAGCTACCGTGTAAAAGACGACATGTACAACACCTGGTACAAGGTAAAAATTGACCATTACAACGATACCAAGACCATACAACTGCGCTGCACCTGCCCATACAACCTAAGCGAGGTATGCCGGCACAAAGCGGCTGCGCTAATGCACTTGCAGGAAAAAAGCGACAACGGCAGCCTAAATGGTGGCGAACTACGCTACAACCAGCAGCATACGCTGGTTAAAATAAAGTTTATCGACATTAAGATGATTAGGCTGCTGGCTGGCACCCAAAATATGGAGGCTGCCGAGGAAATACTACGCAGCCACAAAGCCACCATTTTAAAAGCGGCCAACGAAACCGTGGAGGCCAAACTGACCTACGGCGGCGAGGAATTTGAACTGCGCATACGCAAAAACGATGAGCGCTTTTTTGATACCAGTTGCAATTGTCATGATGAAGACCACGTGCTGTGCGCCCATAAAACCGCCCTGTTTTTACAGCTGCTCAACGCCTATGGCCCCAATTATTTCGATACCATTCGCAATTTTGACCGCGATAAAGAAAAACTGCTGGGCCTGTACGGCTATAGCCTGAGCGACGACCTGAAGGGGAAGTTTGAATTTTCGTTTAGCAAAGAAGGCAAGCCATTTTTAAAAGTGCTGGACCCCGACATAAAACGCGTGGCCAGCCCTACACAGGCGCCGCCCATGCCTGCCTACTTGCAACCTGCGGTGCAAGTGCCCGAGCCCGAACCCGTGGTAAGCAAAAAGCTGGGCCTCGTGTTTAGGCAAAACAAACTTACCTACCCCTGGTTTACGGTAGATGCCATACAATTTGATGCCGTGGTCACGCCCGAGCCCGAATTGGTGGCTAGCGATGGCAACGCCGCCCACAACCTGACCGATGGCGACGCCCAAGCAGCCGAAGCGCCAACGCCGCTGCCTGCCCAGCCCATAGCTGGCAAGGCCGAAAAGCTAGACCTGGCTAAGTTTATAAACACCGATGTGTTTAGCGAAGACGATAAAACGCTGCTACAGCAACTGCGCAAAATTTCCGACAGCGAGGTAAATAAGTTTTTAAACCGCAACTCGCCATTTAGCGGCATCTGGGAAAATATTGTGCACACCAATGGCCAAGACCTGCCCGAGGAAACCCGCCACCTGATAAACGAGTATTTGCAGCCCAAGCTGCAGCGCCTGCTGGCCGAGCCGGCCGCCGCTAGCGCCGCTTACTACTTGGCACCGGCCGATAAGTTTGTAACCAAGGCGCTACAGCCCATTACGCTGCACCCGCACCAAATGGTACCCCGCTTTAGCATTAGTGCCGAGCAGCAACAGTTTCATTTAAAGTGCTCCATTGTTTTGCCCCACACCACAGTTACCCTGGCCCAAAATGGCTGGCAAAGCAACATGCTGTTTTTTACCAACCATACCTTGTATGGCTGGGCTAAACCAGAAGATGCCGAAGTGGCCGAACAGTATGGCCAACTGCCACCCATACCAGCCAAAGATTGGCCAGCCTTTGCCGATAAGCATGTGGTAAAACTGAGCAAGCAGTACGAAGTGGAGTTTGACAAAGCACTGGTACGCGAAATAAAAGATGTGGAACCTACCACCAGCCTGCAACTGCAGGAGAAAGGCGAATTTCTGGTGTTTCAGCCCGTGTTTGCTTACAACGATATTGTGGCACCAGCCACCGAGCAGCCTACCCTAACCATGGTGCACCATGGCGAAATATTAATTGTGCGCCGCATGCTGGACCGCGAACGGCATTTTTTTACCACCCTGCAAGGCCTGCATACCAACTTTATACACACCGAGCGCAGCCGCCAATTGGTACTAAAGGGCAGCGATGTGCTCAAAAACAACTGGTTTTTTCTATTTTTAGAACGGATGAACGAGTTGGGGGTGCCGGTGGGGGGCTTTGATGGCCTCAAAAACTTTCGTTTTAACCAAGCCAAGCCCAGCACCCAAATACGCATTAGCAGTGGGGTAGATTGGTTTGATGCCAACGTAAAAGTGGCCTTTGGCGACCAGCAAGTGCGCATTGCCGACATAAAAAAGGCCCTGAGCGACAAGCAAACCGTGGTGCCACTGGCCGATGGCAGCCTGGGCATACTACCGCAGGAATGGCTAAGCAAATATAGCCTGCTGTTTAAGGTGGGCGAGGGCAGCACGGCAAACCTGCGGCTAAGCAAGTACCAGTTTAGCGTGATAGACGAGCTGTACGAACAGCGCGACGATAGCGAGCTGATGGTGGAGCTGGAAGAACGGTTTGAAAAACTGCGCCAGTTTAAAAAAATACGAAAAGTGGCCCCGCCCAAGCACCTGAGGCCCATTTTGCGGCCTTACCAGGCCACCGGCTTTCAGTGGCTCAACTTTTTGCAAGAGTCGGGCTGTGGCGGCATTTTGGCCGATGATATGGGCTTGGGTAAAACCATACAGGCCCTTACCATGCTTGAGCATTTTGAAAAAACAACCGGCAACCTAAAGGCCCTGGTGGTATGCCCCACCACCTTGCTTTACAACTGGGAAAACGAAATAAAGAAGTTTACCCCGGGCATGGAATACTTTATACACCACGGTGGGCAGCGCACCCGCGCCGTGGCCGACCTTATGCCGCACCACATCATTATAACCACCTACGGCACCCTGCGTAGTGATATTGTGCTGCTGCAGCAAATCAACTTCGACTATGCCGTGCTAGACGAAAGCCAGGCCATAAAAAACCCCAACAGCAAAGTGGCCAAAGCCGCCTGCCTCATTACCGCCACCCACCGGCTGTGCATGAGTGGTACCCCGCTGCAAAACAACACTTTCGACATTTATGCCCAAATGAACTTCTTAAACCCGGGCCTGCTGGGCAGCAATGAGTTTTTTAGAAATGAGTTTGCCACACCCATTGACAAGTTTGGCGAAAAAGAACAAAAAGATCATTTGCGCAAGCTGCTGTTTCCGTTTATGCTGCGCCGCACCAAAGAGCAGGTGGCCAAAGACCTGCCCGAAAAAACCGAAACCATTTTGTACTGCGAAATGGAAGGCGAGCAGCGCCGGGTGTACGATGCGTTTAGAAACGAATTTAGAGACAAGGTTTTGGGGTCTATTGACAGCCAAGGCATGGAGCGCAGCACCCTTACCATTTTGCAGGGGCTTATGAAACTGCGGCAAATTTGCGATAGCCCAGCCATCATGAACGAGCCCGAAAAATACCCCAACGACAGCATTAAACTGGAGGAGCTAACCCGCGAAATCACCGAAAACATCAGCGATCACAAGGCGCTGGTATTCTCGCAGTTTTTGGGCATGCTGGCACTTATAAGAGAAAAACTAACCGAGCTGGGTGTGCAGTTTGAATACTTCGATGGCAGCACCACCGTGCAAGACCGCCAAAAAGCCATCGAGAACTTTCAAAACAACCCCGACTGCCGCGTTTTTCTCATTAGCCTTAAAGCGGGTGGCGTAGGCCTCAACCTTACCGCTGCCGACTACGTGTACATTGTTGACCCCTGGTGGAACCCCGCCGTGGAGCAGCAAGCCATTGACCGTACACACCGTATTGGCCAAACCCGCAACATATTTGCCTATCGTATGATTTGCAAAGACACCGTGGAAGATAAAATTATTCAACTGCAAGAAAAAAAGCGCATTCTGGCCAAAGAGCTTATTAGCGATGATACTGGCTTTGTAAAAAAGCTTACCCGCGACGATGTAGAGTATCTCTTTAGTTAGATGGCCTAAGAAAAACCCGGACCGCCACCCGAGCTTACATTTTATATGCTCGGGTGCGGCCACTACGGTTGGTGGCATTATGTTTGCAGCCCACCCGCTTTTAGCGCATGCATCAACCATATACCACAAAAGCAGTGCTGCTGCTGCAACCCCAGCGCCTGCTGTTTAGGCACCCCGTGGTGCAAATACTGTGTGTTACCCGCCAGGGCGGCACCATCCAAATGGAAGAGCTGCCGCTGGTGTTGGCCAACATAAACAAGTATTTTAAACACCTTGATGCCGCTGCCAAGCGGCAACTGCTGAAGCTTCAGCAAATTGAAATAGAAAAATACGATTTGGCCATTGAGGCACAGTTTACAGCGCAGCGTACCCAAACCAATTTTGCCGCCTTTCGCAGCCGCTCCATGGCCCTTTATTACCAGCAGCAGCTGGGCCAGCTAAAGCAGTTGTTTGATGAGTACAACTGGTATCACCGCCTGCCCGATGGGCTGCACAAAATGAAAACCGCCCCCTGTACCTACCATCCCTTTACGGTGCAGGCTGCCTTTGCGCTGGTGGTGCAGGCCGCCATGGTATCGGTGCAGGTTACCATTATAAAGGGCAACGAGCAATTGCCCTTGCAGCAGTTTCGGCGGTTTTTCTTTTTGCTGGAGCACAATAACCAATACCTCCACCTTAGCCTTAAAAGCTACGAAGCCATTGACTGGCTCGACGATCAGCCCCAAGAGCAGTGGCCCTTAAAAGATGAGGCCCGTACCCATGCGGTATTAGACTACCTGCGCGGCCTGGGCTTTACCGTAACGGCCCCCGATCTTTTGCCGGAAAATGCCATTGATGTACTGCCGGTAAAGCGTGTGCTGCTCAACGAGTTAAACAACACGTTTTTAATGCTAACGCCCCAGTTTGTGTACGATGGGCATGTGGTAGAAGGCAACTTTGCCGAGCTGGCCACCATCCAACACGAGGGCAGCAGCCTTCAAATAAAGCGGCACCAAGCCACCGAAGACGAGCTTACGCACTGGCTGCGCAGTCAGCACCCCAACTTTGCCCGGCAGGTAAACGGCTATTTCTACCTCAGCTTTGCCGATGCACAGCGCAAAGGGTGGTTTTTAAAAGCCTACCACCAGCTGCTGGCTTTAGATATTGAGCTGCTCGGCATGGATATGCTGCGCCATTTTAGGTATTCGCCACACAGCGCCACCACCACCTGCCAAATGGAACCCGCCGAGGGCAATTGGCTGCGCCTAACGCTGGCCGTAAGCTTTGGCACCGAAAAAGTACCCCTGAATGAGCTGCAAAAAATGCTGCTCAACGGCCAAAAAGCCGTAATGCTAAAAGATGGCAGTCTGGGTGTGCTGGGCGATGACTGGCTTCAGCAATACAGCCAGGTAATAAAGCACGCCAAGGTGCAAAAAAACCAAATTTTGGTGCCGCGCTGGTTGGCCCTAGGTGCAGCCCCCGAGCAAGATAGCCCCGCCACCGGCGATGGTGGCCCTGCGCCGGTGGCACAAAACCTGCTGGCATTACCGCTGCGGCGCACCTTTCCCGCCGATTGGTGGCAGCGCCTGCGCCATTGGCAAACCCAGCCCGAGCCACTGTATGCCCTGCCGCCGCAGCTGGGTCTTAGCAGCCTGCGGCCCTACCAGCAAAAGGGCTACGAGTGGTTGCGGCTGCTGGCCGAGGTGGGCGGCAGCGCCTGCCTGGCCGATGATATGGGGTTGGGCAAAACCCTGCAAACCATTAGTTTTTTGGTGTACCGCCTGCAGCAGCAGCCCACCGCCCAGCACCTGGTGGTATGCCCCGCCAGCCTCATGTACAACTGGCAGCAGGAGCTGCAAAAGTTTGCCCCCACGGTGCAAAGCCATATTTACCACGGCCCGTCTCGGCAGCCACAAAGCCTTAGCGCGGGGCAGCA
>RDXD01000284.1 GCA_004292575.1 Bacteroidota bacterium | reverse complement strand
AATAAAAACAGTAAAATAGATTGGCAGTTTACAAACCAAGATGCGCGAATAAAATTGAAGAAGCTTTATCCGTCATTATACGATTAACATAACACTAGGTTGCTAGTGTGTTCTATGGAAATACCACTGGCAAAAGACATAGCTTCCAGTGGGAAATGTGGAAATCGTTGATATGGGTGGCAATGAGGTTCAGGAGTGTCTTTATTAACTTTGGGCGACCGTAAAAAATAGAGGCCGACCATTGAAGGGCGGCCTCTAAATGCTTTCAACTTTCGTAAGGGAAGGCGGTGAGTATTGTCTTGATGTGTTTTTCGGCATCGTCCAGTGCTGTGCTGTTGCCTTGCACCCCAAGTCCCTTGCCTGACGCTACAGGTGCAACAAATATCTTTGCGCCAGCAGCCTCATCTACTCGAGGAATGGCGCGGATTTTGGCGTTTTCTCCGCTATCATCCAAATCGGCGCGAATGGCATTTACAATCTGATTGGCGTTCTGGCTGATGGCAACAGCAAGTACTTCGCGGGGATGGTAGGTTCTGGCTTGATTGCTGGTAATATCCCAGTTTATCAAGGCATGGGCCAGCGCTGAAATGATTTCTTTTCGTTCGTCCTCAGGGCACACTAGACAAGGGCCAAAGGCATTTCGACTTTCACTCCAGCCTTTACCACGCAAGTCATCCGCGAGCCCTTTTTTTAACTCTGGGTCATTGCGGTCGAGTGAGACTGCAAAGAGTCGGCGCAGGTCAATGGCCACATCGTACACGAAAAGGCCGGATGCACGAGGGTTTTTGTCACCAAGGTACTTGAACGGCCGAAGTGGCTTATCAGTGTTCGAGAGAAATTCAACCATTTCCTCCTCTGTCATTGCATTGCCTGCTGCATCGAGTAACCTTACCTTAGTAGTGGCCTGACCTCTACGGTCAAAGGTCATGGCGGCATCGTTTACCATGCCTGCAAGCAGTGGGTGGAGCGGCCGCAACGCAGAAATTGACAGCGGCGAACGCCGTTTAATAACGTTATCGTCTTCTTTTTCTTTGCCTTCGCCAGTGGCCCGCATCCAGCCCCCTAATAGTTGGTCGGGATAGGTTGGATCAAGGGTTTGCAAAGCGATGTCCTCTTTTGCTTTCGCTGTTTTTTTATCAGCTTTATCAAGCTTGAACCGAAATTCAACGGGTGCCATACTTTGGCCCATTTCTGCCATCATTGCCTCTAAGAGCGAGCGCTTTACCTGTTGGCCGCTTGCAAAGGGAATTTCTTTTCGATAAAGTGCGTCCCAGTATTTCTTTTGTCCATCGGCAACAGCGAAGACAGTAAAATCAACGTTGCGCAAACCGCGCAAATAAAGAAATGGTTTTTGTGACATAATTTGGTTGAATTTTTATTTTATGATAATTGATTCAGTGTAAGAGCCGGGAAGTGTTTAGTCATGAGGTAGTCAGATTTTGCCAAAGCCTTAAAGAGAGAGAGTTGGTCGATAGGTATTTGTCGCTGCGCGGCGTCTTCTGCCTTTTTAAGCACTAGAAGGGCTGCTTCAATCGCTTGTTTCTTATTAGCGTCCTTAGCATCAATTACTCCTTTGAACTCCTTTAGTTCATTGGCTGCGACGATAAAGGCTGTTTTGCTACCTGCGTTGAGCAGTGTTTCGATTCTGGTAGTTGCGTTTTCGCGAGAATTTGTTTCAATGTTGTAAAGAGCCAGACCGAGGTCGCGAGCCAGGTCGGCCAGTTGATCGTTGTTTAGCATAGCGATAATCCAAGATTTAATTAATATTCGATAATTGGGGTTGGTATCAGATTCTAAAGGTTTGTTGGCTTTCATGTAGGCTTCGACTTTTGCAGGTCGAAGGGTACGAATGGAGATTCCTCCGAGAGCCACCATGTCGACAAGTGTGTAGTGCGCTTTGAAGATTTTTCGAA
>RDXD01000501.1 GCA_004292575.1 Bacteroidota bacterium | reverse complement strand
GCCTTGCAGTAATGGCAGGCTGTGCCAAAAGAGACATCAGCGAGCTTGACGCGCTTAAATTTCCCGTAAAAGCCGATGTGTTTATAGACGACTTCAGCAGCGATTTGGCCTATGCTGCCTTTGGGGGGTCGGATGTAAGAGCCTTCGAAGTGGACCGTACCGTTGGCTTTGGCAACACCGCAGCCTCTATGCGGTTTAACGTTCCCGATGCCAACAGCGCACAGGGCTCGTATGCAGGCGGTGTTTTTTACAGCAATGTTGGCCGCGATTTAAGTGGCTTCAACGCACTTACCTTTTACATAAAAGCTTCCCAGCCAGCCGTTATTGGCACCATAGGCTTTGGAAACGACCTTGGTGAATCAAGGTTTTTGGTAACAAAAAGCAATTTGCGAGTTAATACGAACTGGAAAAAAGTAGTTCTAGCTATACCTGATCCATCGAAGCTTACGGGCGAAAGAGGCCTTATGTACTATGCTGCAGCCCCCCAGCTCGACCGAGGGTACACGTTTTGGATAGACGAGGTAAAGTTTGAAAAGCTGACCACATTAGGCAATGTAGCTGGCTTGATTCTAAACGGCGAAGACCGTGTAATAGCAAACGCAGAAAACACAGAAGTTTTAAATATAACTGATTTGGCAGTGCGTGCAGGGTTGCCCGATGGAACCAATGATACCACTCAAATTTCTGCAAACTATTTTACGTTTACATCTTCCAATTCCGCCGTTGCAAGCGTTACGCCCGCAGGCGTGGCTACGGTGCTTTCTGCCGGCAATACTACTATTACCGCTACTATGGCAGGTCGCCCGGCTGCTGGTAGCATGCGCATTCAGTCTATTGGTTTAGGACTTCGGCCTACTACACGTGCACCCATTCCACCTGCACGCGAAGCATCGAATGTAATATCGCTGTATAGCAATGCTTATACCAACGTGCCTGTAAGTACTTGGAATACCCGCTGGCAGTTTTCTAATGCCGATGAGCAATTTCTTAAGATACTGGGCGATGATGTAATCCGATACAGGAATCTGAATTTTGTAGGCATAGAGTTTACCACACCTACCATTAATGCGTCACAAATGACACATATGCATCTTGATGTGTGGACGCCGGACCCTACTTCGGCACCCAATAATCTTAAGCTGCTATTGGTAGATTTTGGACCCAATAATACCTTTGGTGGCGGTGACGATGCCAGCCATGAAATTACAATTACGGCACCCACGCTAAGAACCAGCAACTGGGTTAGTATTGATGTACCGTTAACCAGTTTTTCTGGCCTTACCCGAAGAGCCAATTTGGCTCAGATGGTACTATCGGGTACCATCCCGAATTTGTTTATGACCAACGTGTATTTCTACCGGGTGCCCACTCTGCCAATAGTACCCACAGCAGCAGCGCCTGTTCCTACCTTCCCTGCCGCGCAGGTTACATCGGTGTTTAGCGATGCATACACCAACATAGCCGGTTCAGATTTAAATCCAAACTGGGGTCAAGCCACTGCAACTTCGGTGGTGCAAATTGCAGGTAACAACACCCTGCGTATGCAGAATCTCAACTATCAAGGCCTTCAGTTGGGCAGTAATCAAAATGTAACCAACCGCAACTTTTTGCACTTACACTTCTATTCGATAAGCGCCGCAGAACTACGGGTTTTCTTAATAAGTCCTGGACCTGTGGAAAGAGGCGTGCCGCTAACCGTACCCACCACAACCGGATGGAATACAATTGACATACCGCTTTCTTCTTTTTCACCGGTAGCACTCAATAATGTATTCCAGCTCAAGTTTGAGGGCAATGGAGAGGTGTATTTCGATAATATACTCTTTAGGCAGTAATTATTTCGAGGGTACAACAACCATCATTAAAGTATAACTAAAAAACGATTTTATGTCTGTATTTTATAATTTCAAGAACAACTACAGCATGCTGGCTGGTACCCTACTATTATTGGGTTCTACCGCACTAACCAGTTGCGAAAAGACGGCCATTCAAACACTTCAGCCGCGTAAATGGGAAGTGGTATGGACCGATAATTTTGACGGCCCAGTAGGCGCGTCACCTAACGCTGCCAATTGGACCTACGATGTTGGGGCAACCGGCTGGGGCAATCAGGAATTACAGAACTACACCGATAGGCCAAGCAATGTATCACTCGACGGTAGCGGCAACCTAGTGATAACCGCCCGCCGCGAAAGTTTTGGCGGTGCTGCTTTTACCAGTGCCCGTATAAAAACGCAAGGCAAATTTCAGCAGGCTTTCGGCCGTTTTGAAGCAAGGTTGAAAGCACCCTCCGGCCCCGGTATCTGGCCTGCTTTTTGGCTGCTGGGCGGCAATATAAACACGGTAAGCTGGCCTCAGTGCGGCGAAATAGACATTATGGAGCAGCGCGGGCAAGAGCCGAATGTAAACCACGGCAGCATGCACGGCCCCGGCTACTCTGGTGGCAATGCCATTACCAAGTCATTTACCCTAAGTACCGGCCGGTTCGACACGGATTTTCATGTATATGCTGTAGAATGGGGTAAAGATTACGTGGACTATTATGTAAACGATTTCCTGTATCAGCGCATAACGCCAAAAGATGCCTCGGGCGAGTGGGTTTTTAATGCACCGTTTTTTATGATTTTAAATATAGCAGTGGGTGGAAATTATGTGGGTTTCCCAACCACAGGAACCCCTTTTCCGCAGCAAATGGTGGTTGATTACATAAAGGTGTTTAAGGAGGTTAACTAGAACCCATTAGCAAGCCAAGTGAACAATGGGCTAATGTGGTAATGGCCATTCAGGTGGTTATGCATTATAGCTGGTACGCTTTAGCTAAAAAGAATGGTTGCTATCAAGAATTGAAATGTTATTAGATTAAAGTTTAATTTCCTTATTGAATTAATAAAGGTCTATGGAAAATACTGTTCCTGACGCTTCAGTTGCGCTAACCGAAGTGGAAATGGAAGGCGAAGTCTTCTACAAAATATCGAATGTGGGTGCAATGCGGCCATTCTTTATGAGCATTGTGAGCGACTCCAACCACTGGTTATTTGCTGCCAGCAATGGTGGCATATCGGCAGGCCGAAAAAATGCCGACTTTGCCTTGTTTCCGTACTACACCGATGATAAAATTGTAGAAAATGCCGAAACAACCGGTTGTAAAACGATAGTACGGCTTACTGTGGATGGTAAAGTAAGTGTATGGGAGCCTTTTTCGGTGCGTAGCGAGGGCATGTACCACATAACCCGTAACCTTTATAAAAACAGATATGGTAATAAGCTGATATTTGAAGAGATAAATGAAACGTTGCAAGTGGCATTTAGGTATGGCTGGTACAGCAGCAACCAGTATGGCTTTGTGCGTAGGGCTTGCCTAACTAATCTTAGCAATCAAAATGTGCAAGCAACCTTTGTTGATGGGTTGCAAAACCTGCTTCCCTATGGCGTGGGTGCCGACCTGCAAACCAACACCAGCAACTTGGCTGATGCCTATAAGCGCTCGGAACTGGTACCACAAACCGGCCTGGGTATTTTTGCACTAAGTGCCATAATTGTAGATAAAGCAGAACCAAGCGAAGCATTAAAAGCCAATGTAGCCTGGCAAACGGGTTTGCAAAATCCGTCCGTGCTGCTATCGCTGTTGCAACTTGAAGCCTTTAGGCGAGGGCAACCCATTGTGCAGGAAACAGATATAAAAGGAGAGCGAGGTTGTTATTTGTTACATACTACGCTTTCCTTGGCCCCAAGCGAAGCCCGCAAATGGACCATTGTAGCCAATGTAAACCAAACGCATGCAGCCATAGCATTGCTAAACAAACTGATTGTAAGCGACGCATCACTTGACGAAAAAATTGAAGCTGATATACAGGAAGGAACCCAACAGCTTTTGCAAATGATAGCATCGGCTGACGGGCTGCAACACACAGCCGATGGCCTGCGAGATACCCGACACTTTGCTAATGTGCTATTTAACATTATGCGTGGCGGGATTTTCGATAACAACTACATGATTGAAAAGTGGGATTTCGAAAGGTATTTGCAAAAGGCTAATGCTGGCTTGGCAAAAAACATGCAGCCTTTACTACAAGGAATTGCGCCGCAGTTTTCGGTTATGCAGCTCAAGCAGCTTGCTGACAATAGTGGCAACGTCGATTTTGAGCGCCTTGCAACAGAATATCTACCCCTCAAGTTCAGCCGCAGGCATGGTGACCCAAGCCGACCTTGGAATCAGTTTTCTATCAATATCCGAAACGAGGTAGATGGTTCAAAAATTTTGGACTACCAAGGTAATTGGAGAGACATTTTTCAAAATTGGGAAGCTTTAGCCGTTTCTTTTCCGGGCTTTTTAGAAGGAATGGTATATAAGTTCTTAAATGCCTCCACCTTTGATGGATACAACCCCTACCGGGTAACGAAAGATGGATTTGACTGGGAAACCATTGAGCCAGACAACCCATGGTCATACATTGGCTACTGGGGCGATCATCAGATTATTTACTTGCTTAAGTTTTTTGAATGGCAACACCGCCACGCCCCCAACGAACTAGGCAGCTGGTTGCACAAAAAAGGGTTTGTGTATGCCCACGTACCCTACCGCATAAAGGGCTACAATGATATTTTAAATAATCCCAAAGACACGATAACTTTTGACCACCAAGCCGAACATGCCGTAAGGGAACGTATGGCGAAAATTGGTGCCGACGGGTCGTTATTGACGAATGCCAGCGGTGCGTTGCTCCACGTAACCTTTGCCGAAAAAATACTGGCTACCGTGCTTAGCAAACTAACCAACCTAGTGCCGGGAGGTGGTATTTGGATGAATACGCAGCGGCCCGAGTGGAACGATGCCAATAATGCCCTGGTTGGCAATGGCCTTTCGATGGTAACGCTGTGCTACCTGCGCCGATTTTTAAGCTTTTTTATACCCCTACTTAAGGAGCAAAACAGCGTCGAGATTGAGCTTACCCAAGAAATGGCATCCCTTTTTGAAACTGTAAAAGCGGTGATGCACCAATACGAGCCCGACGCTGGCAAGACACTTAGCCCTGCTACACGCAAGGCCGTGATGGATGCGCTTGGAACTGCAGGCTCACGGTTCAGAGAACAGGTGTACAATAACGGTTTTAGCGGCAACACCACTACTCTACCGGTTCAGGATTTGGTGGATTGCTTTACTGATGCCAATACCATACTGGAGCAGGCTATAAAAACTAATGAGCGGCCCGATGCCCTCTACCATACTTATAATATTATTTCGTACAGCGCCACCGAGGCAACTGTAGGCCACCTAAGCGAAATGCTTGAGGGTCAGGTGGCTGTATTGAGTTCGGGCTTCCTGAGTGCAAGCCAATGTGTGGCGGTGCTGGATGCCCTGCGGCACAGTGCATTGTACCGCAAAGATCAATATAGCTACATCTTATATCCAAACAAACAACTGCCCGGCTTTTTACAGAAAAACAAAATACCTGTTGCATTTGCCGACGGCAGTAAATTATTGCAGGAGTTGCTTGCACAGGGCGATTTTGCCATTGGTGAAAAAGATATAAATGGCGAATACTATTTTAATGGAAACTTTAGAAATGCCGCAGACCTGAAGGCGGGTTTGGCCGCTTTGGACAGTCGCTACAGCGCTGTTGCGCAGGCGGAGAGTGATAGTTGGCTCAATGTGTTTGAAGAGGTTTTCAACCACAAGGAATTCACCGGCCGGTCGGGGACCTTTTATGGCTACGAAGGATTGGGCAGCATATACTGGCACATGGTAAGCAAGCTGCTGCTGGCCGTGCAGGAAAACTGCTTAAAGGCCCTGCATAGCAACGAGGCTGAAACGGTAACCGATAAACTAGTGGCCCACTACTATGCTATTAACGAGGGTATAGGCGTACATAAACCTGTAAATCTTTACGGGGCTTTTACTACCGATCCGTACTCGCATACCCCCATGGGTAAAGGTGCGCAGCAGCCGGGCATGACCGGACAGGTGAAAGAAGACATACTATGCAGAATTGGAGAACTTGGCATTTGGATAGATGATGGTAAGGTGCAGTTTAATCCGCTGATGCTACGCCGGCAAGAGTTTACCACTACCGAAAGCAAGGTATGGCACCCCACAGTTCAAGGCAATTCGGCTACCATGACCTTACCTGCTAGAAGCGTGTTTTTTACCTACTGCCAGGTACCGGTAGTGTATAGCCTACAGCAAACGGGCGGCATTGTGGTAACCTTTGCCAATGGTGAGGAGGTAAGTAGCCCAAGCAATGAACTTAGCAGCACGCAAAGCCATGCCATTTGGAACAGAACCGGCGAAATAGCTGCTATACGCGTAATGCTTGAGCAATCGAAAATAAGGTATTGATTGAGTAGATAAGAACCGGCAGCCGTTGAATTCGGCACGTGAATGGCAGCCTCCCGCACACCGCATTTTTAAAAAAAGAGAAGCTGCATTAGGCAACGCCCAATGGCAAGCTGCGCTACAAGGCGAGCCAAAAACAGATAAATGCTATGCGTATGAATAAATTGATATTTGGCCTGTGCGGTTTGGCCCTTTGCCTGGCGGCTTGCCAAAACCAACAACAACCAAGTATGGAAATAAAGGTTTATGAAACATCGGCCGCGGGCAACAAGCTTACCGAACTCACTTTGCCAAAACAGGCGGCTGATTCGGTAATTATTACTTTGTTACCCACCGATACATTTCAAACCATTACCGGCTTTGGGGGTTCGTTTACCGAATCGTCGGCCTGGCTGCTCAATCAGCTTAGTCCTGCCAACCGTACTAAAATACTGGAAGCTTATTTTGGCAAAGATGGGGCCCGCTACACGCTAACCCGCACCCACATCAACAGCTGCGATTTTTCGCGCAGCAATTATGCATACGCCAACACGCCGGGTGATGATAGCCTTAGTAATTTTAGCATAGCACCAGATAAGGATGACCTGATACCCATGATAAAAGATGCCATGGCCATATCGGCAGATGGCTTTAAAATAATTGCCTCGCCATGGACTGCCCCACCCTGGATGAAAGATAACAACGACTGGAAAGGTGGTAAGCTCTTGCCCCAATACCGCAACAGCTGGGCCCTCTATTTTGCAAAATACCTAAAGGCTTATGCTGCCGAAGGCATACCCGTTTGGGGCATAACTGTAGAAAACGAGCCCCTAGGCAACAACAATAACTGGGAAAGTATGCACTACACGCCCGATGAAATGACGGCTTTTGTGAGAGACTATTTGGGCCCCCGGCTGGAAACAGAAAAACTAGGGGCTGTAAAAATATTTGGCTACGATCAAAACCGGGGCGAAGAACTGGAACATTGGGCTACCTCTATGTATAAAGATGAGGCCGCCGCCCGCTATTTTGCCGGTACGGCAGTACACTGGTACGCAAGCACTTACGAGGTATTTGCGCCCTCGCTACAGTTTACCCATAAGCTGGCTCCAGGCAAACACCTTATAAATACCGAAGCCTGTATAGATGCCGAAGTGCCGGTGTGGCAGGACGACAGCTGGTACTGGCGCGCCGAGGCTACCGATTGGGGCTGGGATTGGGCCACCGAAAAAGATAAATACTTGCACCCCAAATATGTACCCGTACACCGCTATGCCAACGATATAATTGGCTGCCTAAATAACCATGTGGATGGCTGGATAGATTGGAATATGGTGCTTGATAGGCAAGGCGGACCAAACTGGTTTAAAAACTGGTGTACTGCACCGGTTATTGTAGATGAAAAAAAGGATGAGGTTTATTTTACGCCACTCTATTATACCATTGCTCATTTTAGCAAGTTTATAAAACCGGGTGCTAAGCGCATAGGTTTTAAGCTAAATAATGAAGCGCTTAAAGTAACCGCTGCCCTAAATAGCGATGGTAGTATAATTGCCATTATATTTAACCCACAGCAGCAGGCGGTAGCCTACAATCTGAACCACAAAGGGAAAACGCAGCCCCTAACTATAGCTGCCAATGCCATTCAAACGATTGCAATACAAAAGTAGTTTTTTAACCACCTTTACAACACGCCATATGAGTAAAAATAGCAACATTAGACAAGTGCCTGTAGGGCAAAAAATAGCATTTGGCTTAGGCATGCTTGCCAACCAAATGTTTCCTGCTGCGCTTGGCATTTTCACCGTTGTATTAGTAGAAAAATTAGGGTTTAGTGGACTACTACTTGGGTTAACTTATTTTATTCCCAAATTTTATGATGCCTTATTTGATCTTATAATGGGGTATGTAAGTGATAATACGAAATCAAAATGGGGCAGACGTAGGCAATATGTATTGGCAGGCGCTGTTATTTTAGGGGTTTCATTTGCACTCATGTGGCAGTTATATGCAGAAAATGGGATTACCTATAATTTTATTTACTTTTTGGTTATTTCATTAATTTTTTATTCCGGGCTTACCATATTTAGTATTCCTTACGTGGCTATGGGGTACGAAATGAGTGACGATTTTCATGAACGGACAAATATTATGGCTACCTCTCAACTAATTGGTCAATTAGCTTGGGTAATTGCACCTTGGTTTTGGGTAATTATGGCTGACACTACCTTGTTTTCTTCAAGCGAGGTTGCCGTTAGAACCTTGTCAATATATGTTGCCATTGGTTGTGCAATTCTAGCAGCAATCCCTGCGTTTTTTATTCCAAGTAAATCTACACTAAATGAAAACTATAGTCCAATTGACCTTAAGGGCATCTTAAATAGTTTTGGGGAAATTAAAGAAGGATTAAAAGCTTCAATTGAAATTAAGCCTTTCAGAAAAATTTGTATTGCTACATTTTTAATTTTTAATGCTTTTCAAACCACAGCTGGCTTTTCTTACTTTATTGTAAAGTATTATTTGTTTAAAGGCAATGAGGAAGGTTTTGGTTTGTGGCCCACCTTGTTTGGTAGCGTAGGTGCTATTATTACTACCGTAATGGTAATACCCATTGTAGCAAGGATGTCGAAATCTATGGGTAAAAAGCGTGCCTTCCTTTTATCGCAAAGCATATCAGTAATTGGTTATATATTATTTTGGGTATTGTTTATACCAGGTAAGCCTTACTTGTTTTTGTTTGCGTTACCCTTTTTCTCTTTTGGTATTGGTAGCTTATTTACATTAATGATGTCGATGACATCGGATGTAATTGATATTGATGAATTACGCACAGGCAAGCGCCGGGAAGGTAGTTTAGGTGCTATTTACTGGTGGATGGTGAAGTTTGGTTTAGCCGTGGCAGGGTTATTAAGTGGCTTTATTTTATCGTTAGTACACTTTGTTCCTAATGCAGCCACACAAACGGATGATACCATGTTTTGGTTGCGTATCTTCTTCTCAGGTATACCTATTCTTGGCACATTAGGAGCTATTTGGGTAATGAAAGATTATGATGTAGATGAGGCCAAAGCCTTGGAAGTAAGAGACGAGTTAAATAAAAGAACAGCGGCACCTGTAAGCAAGTCGTCATCCTCCTACACGCCCGGAAAACTAGTATCTCTTTCAGGAAAAGTGGGTATGGACGAAGGTGGGAATGCCCAGCCAAAAACCACTGCAGAAATTAGTTCTCAGTTTGCACAAGCGTTGAAACAGGGTGTACACGGACTGTGTTTTAGTGCCTACACAGAAGGGCAAACCGTTGGCGATGTACTTACAGAAAGCCAAATTTCACAACGATTACAAATTGTGGCTCCTTATACCCAATGGATTCGAGTATTTTCCTGTACCCAAGGCAATGAATTGATTCCCGCCA
>RDXD01000500.1 GCA_004292575.1 Bacteroidota bacterium | reverse complement strand
ACGGGTTAATGACGGCTTAATCAGGCGTCAAAGCCCACAAACCTTTAACCCCCAGATAAAACTGCGGGCGGGTTTTAACACCCACCACGCCATCTAAAACAACCCGTGGTAGCTCCCAAGCTCGGGCGTAATGGGAAGCGGTGGCGAAGCAGGCGTGCTCCAGCTCAATGCGCAGCAGTGCCAAAGCGCACTAAACCCTTGGTTTCCAGGGTATTTCGTCCACGCCCAAAATATGTGCTGTATAGCGGCTTAGCACAAAAATATAGTCGCTCAAGCGGTTAAGGTACTTTATCACCAACGGCTCTACAAACGTATCGTGCTGCTGTAGGTTTACGCACAGGCGCTCGGCCCGGCGGCATACACAGCGGCATACATGGGCCTGGCTAACGGCCATGTGGCCGCCCGGCAGCACAAAAAACCGCATGGGCGGCAGGGCCTCATTCATGGTGTCTATTTCATCTTCCAGCAGGGTAATATCGGTTTCCTTAAGGTCGGGAATTTTTAGGCCACTTTCTTTATCGGGGTCGCAGGCCAGCGAGCTGCCAATGGTAAATAGCCTATCCTGAATTTCTTTAAGCACCTGCAAAGTGTGTGGGTCGGGTAACTGATCGCGTAGCAACCCAATATGCGCATTAAGCTCATCCACCGTGCCGTAGGTTTCTATGCGCAGGTGGCTTTTGGGTACTTTTGTGCCGCCAATAAGGCTGGTTTTGCCCAGGTCGCCAGTTTTAGTATAAATTTTAAAAGCCATTTATGTTGTGTGTTTTTGTGTATGAAAAAGCCCTGCTGGTTAAAGCAAGGCTTAAACATCTAGCTTAAACATCAAAAAGCCAAAATTGTTATTATAAGGTGTTAGGCAGGGGCGTTTTCAAGGCTCTGCTTAGTCATGATGTCGGTTTCCACCACGCCATCTCTCAACCTAATCACGCGTTTGGCGTGTAAGGCAATTTCTTCTTCGTGTGTTACCAGCACCACAGTATTGCCGGCTGCTTGTATGGCCTCAAACAGGTTCATAATCTCTACCGATGTTTTTGAATCGAGGTTGCCGGTAGGCTCGTCGGCCAAAATAATGGATGGGCTGTTAACCAATGCGCGAGCAATGGCCACACGCTGTATTTGACCACCACTCAGCTCGTTAGGTTTGTGGTGGCTGCGGTTGCCCAAGCCCACTTTATCCAGCACATCCTTGGCCATTTCTATGCGTTGCTTTTTGCCCACACCAGCATATATAAGCGGCAACGCCACATTTTCGGCAGCGGTAAGGCGGGGCAGCAGGTTAAACTGCTGAAATACAAAGCCAATTTCTTTATTGCGCACCTGGGCCAAATCATCATCGGGCATTTTACTTACATCCTGTCCATTAAGTACATACTTGCCAGCAGAGGCCGTGTCCAAACAGCCCAAAATGTTCATCAGCGTACTTTTTCCCGAACCCGATGGACCCATTAATGCCACATATTCGTTTTTATAAATATCCAGGCTAATGCCCTTTAGCACTTCTAGGGCTTGGGTGCCCATGAAATAGCTTTTACGTATGTCGTTTAAATGTATGATAACCGGTTTCTCCATGTGGTGTATTTTAAGCGTTAGATAACCGCTGGCCCTATGCCTCGCGGGTAATTACTTTTGGCACTAGAAAAAAATCGCCGTTGTGGTTTTGAGCATTGCTTAGTGCATCGTGGTGGGTCATGCTGCTTTCCACGGCATCGGGCCGCCACACATTGGTAGCCTGCGCCATGTGGCGCAAGGGCTCCACGCCCGTAGTATCCAGCTCGTTCAGTTTTTCCACAAAAGCTGTCATTTTTTCCAAATCGGCCATCATGGCCACCTTTTCGGCGGGCGAAAACTCCAGCCTGCTCAAGTGTGCCAAGTGATCTACCATTTTTTCGTTTACCTGCATGCGTTAGCCAATTTTGCTGTAAAAGTAGTGCAAACGGCCACCACCTCCCCATGGAATGGTTTAGCGGTAAAATTGCCAACATGAGTTGCACAGCACCCATTTTTTAAACCCAGCGCTTGGTGCCTTGGTGGCGATACGGCGGTAGCGGGCAATTCCCGACAAATGATTATTGCTTTAGTGTTTTGCGGGTGCCAGCAAAAACGTCAGTGGCACGTGCAGCCGCCGGTTCCAAGCCAGCTCGCTGTGGTCTTGGCCAGGAAAATACTTGGTGATCCAGTTGTTGCTGGAAAATCCCTTGCTACGCATTACTTCATCCACCTGCCGCTGCAATGCGGGATAAAGCGCATCCAGAGTTTGGTCGCCATAATCAAAATACAACTTATGCGACTCGGGGTCGGGCAAATTTTGTTTTAAATAGGCTAAAAACGCCTGTGGCACCGGGTTGTTATCGAGCGACCACAGACCGGGCCAGTGTGTACTTATGCAGGCGGCGCCACCAAATACGTTAGGATATTCGCAAATGGCATACATTGATATAAGGCCGCCCATGCTGCTGCCAGCCACAAACGTGTGCGGCCTATCGGGCAGTGTTGGGTAGCTTTTGTCTATTAGTGGCTTCAACTCTTCTACCAAAAACCGCAGGTAGTTGTCCGATACGGGTTTGAATACCTGCGTGGTGCGCCCTGCCCGCTGCAACTGAGCCGTAACCGTGTCTTTTTCCATTGGCGAAAGACTTTCGTAAGGCTTTTGTGGAAAATAATCGGGGTGGCGGGTGCTGCCGCCGTTCCAAACGCCCACCACAATCACATCCATTATTGTACCCGCTTTCATAAGCGTCGCGGCCGCATCGTCCACATCCCAGGCGGCTTTGTTCCAGGTGGTGCTGCTATCGTACAGCATTTGGCCATCGTGCATATACAGCACGGCATATTTCTTTTTTCGGCTAAAGCCCTTGGGCAGCCAAATATCAATGTGGCGTGGGGTTACGTACTTCGACCTAAAACTATCGATACGTACAAAAGTACCCGAGGAAACATGTGGTAGCTGCGCCATACTTATGTGGGCAAACAGGAAAAGAGAAGTAAAAATGGTGAAATGCTTGATGTGATGCATAGGTGAAATTGAAACACAACTTATTGAATGACAAACACCGTGGCCGATAGTGGTGCCACCGAAAGACTACCAATGGGCTGCTTTTTTCCCGTAAGCACGTCGGTAGCGCTGGTTTTGTTGGCCAAGATTTCGGCAAAGCGGGATGGGGCAATGTTCTGGCTGGTGTTTAGCTTGTTCATTACCACCATTACCGTATCTTTAGCATTGTATCTAAAGTACACATACAGCCCATCAAAAGGGGCAAAATGCAAGGTTTTGCCATTGGCAATTACCTGGTGGGTTTTGCGCCAGTTTAGCAACGTTTTGGTGTACGCTTGCATGCGCTGCTGCGGCTCGGCTAGCCCCACGCCTGTAAATGCGTTGCTGGCATCGCCGGGCCAGCCGCCGGGAAAATCGGACCGAATGGCACCGTGGTTATTGGGCCTTTGTGTGTTTTGGGCCAGCACTTCGGTGCCATAGTACACTTGCGGAATACCCCTGATGGTGAGTAAATAGGTGATGGCCATTTTGGTAAGGGCTTCATCCTGGTTAAGCTGTGTAAACAGGCGGTCCATGTCGTGATTATCGCCAAACACCAGCATGTTATTGGGGTTGGCATATACAAAATCGTTGGCCAAAGCCTCATACAGTTTAGTCCAGCCGTTGGCACTCCATTTTTCCTCGGGGTCTTTTAAGGCTTGCACCAGCGCGGCCTGCAGCGGAAAATCCATGGTGCTGGTAAGGCAGCTTTGGTAGCCGTCGTGGTTAATCTTGCCGCGCTGCCAGTAGGCTGCAATAAGCGGGTTATAGGTCCACTCCTCGCCCACCATGCTAAAGTTGGGGTACTCGCTCATAATGCGGCAGCTCCAATTTTTTAGAAATGCTTTGTCCGAATAGCCGTAAGTGTCCTGCCTAATGCCCCCCAGTTGCAGGGTTTCAATCCACCAAATGGTGTTTTGAATGAGGTAGTTGGCCATAAAAGGGTTGGCGCCGTTCATATCGGGCATCGAGTTGTCGAACCAGCCGTTTATCATTAGGTCTTTGTCAAACTTGGAAGCATACAAGTCTTGGTTGGTGGTGCGCCGGTGTGTAGTAAGCACCATTGAATCGGCTTTGTTCAGCCAATTTTTAAACGGCAAATCCTTCATCCACCAGTAGCCCGAACCGGTATGGTTTAGCACTTCATCGAAAATCAATTTTATGCCGCACTGCTTGGCCTTTTCTGCCAGCTCTATATAATCGTCGATGCTGCCATAGCGTGGGTCAACCTTGTAGTGGTTGGTAATGGCATAACCGTGGTAAGAATAGGCGGGCATGTTATTTTCAAGCACGGGCGTGGGCCAAATGGCGGTAAAGCCCATATCGGCAATGTAGTCGAGGTGGTTGATGATGCCGCGCAAATCGCCACCGTGGCGCCCACCTTCGGCGCTTCGGTTTAGGGTGGTTTCCAAGGTACCGGGTACCACATCGTTGGTGGTGTCGCCGTTGGCAAACCTATCGGGGTTAAGCAAGTAAATCACATCTTCTGCCGAAAACCCTCTAAAGGCCGAAGCGCTTTGACGCCGTTGCTTTAGGGTATAAGGCTGGCTGTACACCGTGCGCCCCTGTCGGCTAAACACCAAGTTAAAAGTGCCGGGGCGGGCATTTTTTGATATGGCAAGGTCTAAAAACAGGTAATTGGGGCTTTGGGCACGATGCACTTTCAGCAGCTTTACCCCAGGGTAGCTTAGGGTAGGCAAAGTGGTGCCAACATCTTGGCCGTGTATCAACAGTTGCAATTGCTGATCTTTCATACCCACCCACCAGTTTAGGGGCTCTACGTGCTGTATCTGTGCCCTAGTTAGTAGCGGCGCTGTCCATAGAAAAGTGCCAACAATGGCAGTAAAAAAATGCTTCATGGTTAAAGATCATTGCGATTTAAAATGCAGTTATTCCAACTTGTTAACTGGCTGAGTTGGCGTATAGCACCGGGTTAAGCGGCGAATGAATGACCGCGCCGGGCACCGCACCGGGGCACCAGGTTTCCCAGTCGTTTATTTGGTTTACGTTTTCGGGCTGTTTTAGCACCATGTTTTTATCCATGTAGATGATGGTCATTACTTTCCGCATCTGTGCGGTACTGTTGGCACCTGCACGGTGAAATACCCAACCCGAGTGAAAGCTGATTTCTCCCGCATCAAAAGGTTCAATAACGTGGTTAAAATCGGTTACCCGCAGCTTTTGTTGTATGGCGATTTCGCTTTCGTCGCCAATTTCCAGTTCGCGGCCTTCCACTATTTGATGGCTGCCGGCACTAAACTCCAGCGGCCCCATTTCTAAGGGTGTGGCTTGCAACGGTATCCAGGCAGTAACGGTTCTATCGGTGGCCAGCGGCCAGTAGTATTGGTCGGCATGCCATGGCGTTATGCCACCGCCACCCTCCTTAAACAGTGCTTGGTCGTGGTAAAGCCGCACGCCCTCCACTTCCATTAAATCGGTGGCCAACTTTGCCAACCGCTTGCTAAAGACCAAATGCTTCACTACCGCATCGTGGCACCACAAATTAAACAGCTGCAAAAATGCTTTGCCATAGGTGCTCCGCGCTTCCAGCGGGGTGCTATTGGTGTCCATTTTTTCTACCCTTTCAGAGATGGCAGCATTGAAAAAAGCCAGGGTTTCCGGGTTCAGGACTGCTTTAAGCTTGATGTAACGGTTGCGCTGGTAAAAGGCCACCTGCTCGGGTGCCAAAGCGTAGTAAGTGTCTAAGTGAGCTTGGATGGCCCTTGGAATGGACATGACAATCGTTTTTTCAAAAGTACGGGTCTGTCGCCAAACGGGGTTTACTACCGCAAAACTCCCTACGAAGAGCGGCTTGGGTTGTTGCCCAATTGCTGCTTTTTTTGGCGAATCTTTAGGTGGCGTTTGTGCAACTGCGGCGGCGGCCTTCAAAACCAATGAGCAGGTGCTGGGGTGTTATGGTCACTTTTGCGGTTTGTGCTTAAAAGAAGTACAAGACGGCATTGTCCAAGGCTGCGGTAACCACAAAAACTGAAGGGAAACCTAGATAAAGATACTGCTGATATAGCCCAAATTGAAACGCATTTAAATGTCTTCCGGTACCGATGGTGATAGCGGTTGGTGCCACTACGCTTGAAGTTGAGTTTGTTTCTTAGCTTTTGGCGCAACGCGTCGCTTGGCTTTCGTCTTACGAGATTTCAAGAAATCACTAAATGTTTTTTCTGCTTCGTGGCTCAGCACTTTGCTTACAAAAACAAAATCCTTGTCGTCCATTTTTTTAAAGTCTACCATGGCTTAAAGTCTTTAAAATATTTACTGGTTAAAATAAACGCTTCTTTAGTATCAATAAACATGCGGTTGCCGCCAAATAGTTTTGCGCCTAGTGTTTGTTCGTAATGTTCAATGAGTTGGGTTTTTGCAACAAAAGAAACCACGCCATCGTACTTTTTTTCAAATGAAATTTTACATCCAAATGCGATGAGGTTGCCTGCAACGCCCCTATACAGTTTATGCTTCCCCTTGTTAAATTTTGCATTTTCTATTAGGTTCATGTACATGTGATCGCCTTTGTCCGTCAAGCTAATAAGTCCATGAATGATTGACGGATTGTTTTCCGTTGTCAGTTTATAAACTTCATTTGCCTCGTTTTTAATTTCGTTATGCCAGTTGAAAGTCCATTCGGATTTCTTAATACGTTTTCCATCCAAAGCATTCAATTTATTAATGACTGTGTCAAAAACTTCGCCTGAAATTGCATTTTCAATTGAATTTGTAAGCTTGTCAATCTCAAAGTCAAACCCACTTTTATTGCGCTTTTTCACATAACGAATTTAAGAAAAATCAAGTTAACTGAAACCGACTTTTAAAAATTTAGACTGGCAGCAATTACAGTACCAACTGCGGCTTCCACGCTACCTTACACCACACCAGTGCCGTTGGCCGTTTGCACGGCATACACCGTCAGGGGCAAATGCATTTGGCTTTGATAGCGCTCGGCCAGGGTTTGGACCAGCGCATCGGCATGTTGGTGGTGCACAATATTAATGGTGCAGCCGCCAAAGCCACCGCCCATCATGCGGGCACCCAGCACAGCGGGATTGCCCTGCACAGCTTCCACCAAAAAGTCTAGCTCGGGGCAGCTTACGGCGTATTGTTTGCTGAGGCCAAAATGCGTTTCAAACATCTTGGCACCAAAAGTTTCCAGCTGGTTGGCTGCCAGGTGCAGGCAGGCCTGCTGCACGCGGGCAATTTCGCTTACCACAAAGTGGCAGCGCTGATGCACCAATGCGTCTTTCGGCAATACATATTGGGCCAGCATGGCTTCCGAAACATCCCGTAAACTAGCCACCTCGGGGTGATGCGCTTGCACCCAAGCCACACCCTGCTCGCACTGCTGCCGCCGCTCGTTGTAGGCCGATGAGGCTAGGGAATGCTTTACATTGGTATTGAACAGCAAGAGCTTATAGTTACCCAGCTCAAGCGGTGCATATTCATACTCCAAACTGCGACAATCGAGGCGCACCACCTGGTCTTTCTTGCCAAAAAGGCTGGCAAACATGTCCATAATGCCGCATTTTACCCCCGAAAAATTGTGTTCGGCCTGCTGGGCCATCAGGGCCATATCCATGCGACCAATACCCAAATTAAACAGCGCATCCAGCGCAAAAATGGTGGCGCACTCCACAGCCGCTGAGCTGGATAGACCTGCGCCAACGGGCACATCGCCGTCTATAATCATGTTAAAGCCGCCAATGGTGTAGCCGCGTGTTTGCAACTGGTGTACCACGCCCAGCGGGTAAGTAGGCCAATGCTTAAGCGGCGCTACATCTGCCAAGCTCACCTCATAGTCTTCGTTAAAGTCAACGGCGGTAAGACTTATCACATCATCGTTGCGTTTTTGAAGGGCCACCACAATCTTTTTGTCAATGGCTGCGGGCAGCACAAAACCCTGATTGTAATCGGTGTGCTCGCCAATAAGGTTGATGCGTCCGGGGGATTGCACCACCAGGGGGTTTTGCCCATATTTTTGAACAAACAACTGGGCAACCTTCTCGTTTAGTGTCATACTTTAGCTTTATAGCCCACGAATATAAGGCTATGCTTTTGGTTACAAAAAACGCAAGGTTTTAGGGCTTCAATACAAATTTTCTCGACAGCTCATCGTACACCGCCAAGTAGGCATTGGCCTTGCCATCGGCGTCAAAAAACTTTTCCCAGGTGCTTAGTGGCTCCCAAATACAGGTACCCTTACCCCTGCCATTTGCCACTTCAAAGGCTATTTTGTTTACCTCCTGTTTTAGCGCCGAATATTCTACTACAATAACGTCTTTGTTGTAGCGGGCGGCCAGGTTGTTCAGGTTGTCTTCCAAATTGGCCAGTGTAGCATGCCATTTGGGATAATAGGATTGGCCAATTACATCAAACGGAACACCCCGTGCCACCATGTTATCAATAAAAAATGCCGACTCATCGTACTGCCCACCCAAGGCCACATGCAACATCATGATGGTTTCGGGTGCTACTGCTTTTACGGCTGCGGTGCCCGCTTGTATCAGTTGGGCCGTGCCGTCAATATTCATCACGCTCCCCTCGGGCCACACTATGCCGTGGTTAATTTCGTTGCCTACTTGCACCATATCGGGTAGTGTGCCCTGTGCCTTTAGCGCTTCCATTACCGTTTTGGTATAATCGTATAGTGCCTTTTTCAATTCGGTAAAGGCTAAGCCCTTCCATGCTGCGGGTTTATACTGCTTGCCGGGGTCGGCCCAGGTATCGCTGTAGTGAAAATCGAGGAGCAATTTCATACCCAATGCCTTTACCCGCTTGGCCATTTTTTTGGTATTTTCCAAATCGCAAAAACCATTTTGGGGGCTGTAGCCACTGTCGTGCGCCGGGTTGTTAAAAATGCGGAGGCGCACATAGTTAAACCCATGGTCTTTTAATATTTCAATGCCGTCTTTTTCTACGCCTTTGTCGCTAAACTTTATCCCCCGGGCTTCCAGTTCCGGCAAAAAAGAAATATCGGCACCCAGCATTTTACCGGTGGTTCTTGGTTTTGCAGCCTCGCCTTTTAGGGCATATTTTTCATCATGGCTAATGGCTGCCACATTTGCCGGCGCCACCATTACCACATCGGTAGATCCGGTTAGCAAATTGGCGGCCTTTGCTTCCAGCTTAAATATGCCCGGCTGTTGTCCACTTTGAATAATGACCTGGCATTTGCCATTGAATAGGCGTCGTTGCCATGCGCCATCGGCACACTTATCGGGCTCGTGGCTGCTGGGGTCGCCATTACCCACGCCAATTATTTTGGCCCGTCCGAACGGGTCATCCGGGCGGGCACCGCCTTGCAGGTAAAATCGAATCATGTTATCGGCATCGGGCACTTCCCTACCCGCTCTATCTACTACGGTAATGTTTACCACGGTAGCATCTTGTCCATCGGCCAGCATGGTGGTTTTATAGGGCGTCATTACCACTTCAAAGGGTACGTCGGTGGTTTCCACTTTTTTGGTTAACGGCTTACCATTTTTATAGGCTATGGCTTCCAACGCACCGGGTGCATAGTTCACGCTCCATTTCAGGTGGCCGTTGCGTGGCATGGCTTTTTTACCCTGGCTTTTTCCATTCAAAAACAGCTCCACATCATCGGCATTGCTGTTTACCCACACGTCTATTGGCTTTCCGGCATTTTCGCCCCAGGCGGGGCCGTGGTTCCAGTGTGGAGAAATGTGCAGCACATCCTTATTGGTCCACCAGCTTTGATAGTA
>RDXD01000283.1 GCA_004292575.1 Bacteroidota bacterium | reverse complement strand
AGGGGTTGCGCTCGTTGCGGGACTTAACCCAACACCTCACGGCACGAGCTGACGACAGCCATGCAGCACCTTGCTCCTTGTCCTTGCGGAAAAACACATCTCTGCATCTGTCAAGGGCATTCTAGCCCAGGTAAGGTTCCTCGCGTACCATCGAATTAAACCACATGCTCCACCGCTTGTGCGGACCCCCGTCAATTCCTTTGAGTTTCACCCTTGCGGGCGTACTCCCCAGGTGGGTCACTTAACGCTTTCGCTAAGGCGCTGGCTGTGTATCGCCAACACCGAGTGACCATCGTTTACTGTGCGGACTACCAGGGTATCTAATCCTGTTTGATCCCCGCACCTTCGTGCCTCAGCGTCAGTTACAGCCTAGTAAGCTGCCTTCGCTATCGGTGTTCTTGACGATATCTAAGCATTTCACCGCTACACCGTCAATTCCGCCTACCTCGACTGTACTCAAGTTCTTCAGTATCAATGGCACCTCAACCGTTGAGCGGCTGTATTTCACCACTGACTTAAAGAACCGCCTACGCACCCTTTAAACCCAATAAATCCGGACAACGCTTGCCACCTACGTATTACCGCGGCTGCTGGCACGTAGTTAGCCGTGGCTTATTCACCGGGTACCTTCAATTCTCCCCGCAGGGATCTTTTATCCCCCGGCAAAAGCAGTTTACAACCCAGAAGGCCTTCTTCCTGCACGCGGCATGGCTGGATCAGGCTCTCACCCATTGTCCAATATTCCCTACTGCTGCCTCCCGTAGGAGTCTGGCCCGTATCTCAGTGCCAGTGTGGGGGATCAACCTCTCAGTTCCCCTACTGATCATCGCCTTGGTGGGCCATTACCCCGCCAACTAGCTAATCAGACGCATGCTCATCCACAACCCCCTCAGGTTTAATCATCCTCAGATGCCCTCAAATGATATTATGGAGTATTAATTCCCCTTTCGGGGAGCTATCCTCCTGTTGCGGGTAGATTGCATACGTGTTACGCACCCTTGCGCCACTCTAGGACTCGTATTGCTACAAATCTTACCGTTCGGCTTGCATGTATTAGGCCTGCCGCTAGCGTTCATCCTGAGCCAGGATCAAACTCTCCATTGTAATTTTTTTTGGAATCCACCAGAAATATAATTCAATCTCTCAACCAAATCATATCCCCAATCTCATCCTAATGTTCGTTCGTCCTAACCCTTCCGTTAATCTATTCCTATCCTCTTCTTTTAGAATTGACCTATATCTATAAATCCCCAAACAGACATTTGCTAAATCATCTGTCCAGTATCCTAAATATGGTCCGCTATCAATTACATTATTTCAATGAACGTTGCAGTTTGAATCTTTATTCTCACTACCTGTTGCTTATTAAAGTTTTCACTTCTCGAAGCTTTTTCCCTGTTCCATCTGAAAGGGGTTGCAAAAGTATTATTCATTTTTCCGATTTGCAAGTACTTAACAAAATATTTTTTTGTTTGGTGCTTTTTGCAAACGGGCCTCAAAAGTAATATCCAAGCTTAATTAAACAAGCTAAATGCTTAAAATTTTATCCACAAAGTGGATTTTAAACTTTTGTTACTGAGTTTTTGCCTTTTTATATAAAGGCACTGTTGAACAGGGTTCGCCAAACATTATACTGTTTGCAATGGGCCTTAACTTATTTACTACTTCTACAAATAATGATTGAGGTACATTTATTTTGCTGCAACCTTTAATTACAACTTTGCAATTAGCGAATTCTGTCCAATTTATTTCTAACATTTTTTGTTGAAATATTTCTCTCTCTAAGTCTTCTAAAGTACCGAAGACAACTTTTTTTGCAAAGGGAGAAACATGAATCGCAATCAACATGTAGGCCCAAGTTGGAATAATCGCATCCACTGAACAGGTTAGCGCAACAAATTTATTTTCGAAGGATGACCAGTTTTG
>RDXD01000499.1 GCA_004292575.1 Bacteroidota bacterium | reverse complement strand
AACGGTTTGAACCCGGCCATGGCTGGACCTTTCATGGCCACGAGGCCGTGGGGGGCAAAATGGTACCCAAAATATTCAATAAGTTAAAATTGCCCTTACACGAGCCAATGCGCTATGTGCGTAAACTGGTGGAGCTTCACCTACGCCCCATTGGCTTAAACAAAGAAAACATTACCGATAGTGCCATAAGGCGGCTGCTATTTGACGCTGGCAACGAGTTTGACGACCTAATGACCCTTTGCAACGCTGATATAACCAGCAAAAACGAGAAAAAAGTAAAGCGTTATATGTCCAATTTTGAGCTGGTAAAACAGCGCTGCCAACAGGTGGAAGAAAAAGACCGGGTTCGCATTTGGCAACCACCCATTGACGGCGCGCAAATAATGAGTACGTTTGGCCTAACACCAGGCCGTGACGTGGGGCTTATTAAATCGGCACTTAAAGAGGCCATGCTTGATGGCGAAGTTGAAAACAATTACGAATCAGCTTTGGCCTTTGTAGTGCGAAAGGCTGAAAGCATGGGCATTCACCCCAAACAACCCCTTGATTCATAGCCATTAGTATTGCCACGGCGTGCATAAAAATTGTTTAGTTTTGCCTCTCTCAAGTACGTTTAAAAATTGGTACCTTACACACTACAGATTTTGCTAACACCACACAGCCGTCGCAAACAAACCCACCCATTGTTTCACCCCACTGTATTTTCAGCCCAATTTAACCATGGCCATTTTAAAGTTTAGAATATACCTGCAAGAAGACGAGAGCATCTACCGGGATGTAGTGATAAAACACAACCAAACCTTCTTTGAACTGCATGAATGCATTTTAAAAGCATATGAGTTTGACAGCAAACACGCCGCCACCTATTACCGTAGCAATGACCATTGGGAAGAGGGCCGGGAAATTAGCCTTGAGGTGTACAGCAAAGCCTATAAAGCACCGCCGCTGTTAATGAAGAACACGGTAATTAGTACCGAAATAAAAGACACTAACCAGAAGTTCATCTACGTGTATGACTTTGTAAAAAACTGGATTTTTTTGGTAGAGCTGATTAGTGTAAGCAAAGAAGAAAGTTCAAAAATTGTATATCCCAGCATCAGCCGAAAAGAGGGCATTGGCCCACAACAGTACGGTACACGAGGATTATTGGGACCAAAGTTTGCTGAAATTGAAGAGAAATACGACCTTAATGAAGCTGCAGAGGGCTTTGGAGAGGAAGGCGAAGACGGAGAAGCCAGCGAGCAGGAGGAAACATTTACCGAAGACAGCAACGAAGAGATTTAGCGCAGGCCCCAAGCCCTGTTTTTTTTAATGGTATAAGTATGCCCAGCCAACAGACCCCCACCGCATTTGTCGTAGTTGGCCCTACCGCTGTAGGCAAAACTTGCGTGGCGCTAATGCTGGCAAGGCTGCTACAAACCAACATCTTAAGTGCAGACAGCCGCCAATGCAATACCGAATTGAATATTGGGGTGGCTAAACCAACCATGGACGAACTGGCGCAAACGCCCCATTATTTCATTAACAGCCACAGCATACATAACCCTGTAGACGCGGCGGTGTACGAAAACTATGCACTCAATGTTCTAAGCGGTATTTTTACAACACATCAAACCGCCGTGGTGGTGGGCGGTACCGGGCTTTACATTAAGGCGCTGTGCCATGGTGTTGACCAAATGCCCGCCATCCCCGCACAAATACGCCAAGCCATACGAAGTGGATACCATGCGGAAGGGCTGGAATTTGTACACCGGCACCTTGAACAATACGACCCAGAATTGTTGGCAACAACCCTTGAACGGCAAAATCCACATCGAATGATGCGGGCATTAGAATTTGCCATGGCAACTGGAGCCTCTATCCGCCATTTTCAAACAGGCATACCCATAAAGCGCCCATTTAAACTAGTAATGATTGGCCTCGAATTACCGAAAGAGGAGTTGACGCAGCGCATTAATGCCAGAGTGGATAACATGATGCAGGAAGGCCTGTATGCCGAGGTACAGCAACTATTGCCATTTAAACACCTCAGCGCCTTGCAAACGGTAGGTTATCGCGAGTTTTTTGAGCATTTTGAAGGCCGCTGCTCGCCCGAAGCTGCTGTGGAGTTTATAAAACGTAATACCCGCCACTATGCAAAGCGCCAGCTTACTTGGTTCAAAAAAGATGCAGAAACCACTTGGTTTTCCCCAAATGATGAGGCTGACATTTGCGCATTTGTGAAACACAAACTTGCGCAGTCAGATTAAATTTTAACGCCAAACGTCAAAAAGATGTTTCCACCATTGTTGCGGGCTAAAGCCAGTGGAGATGGCTTGTCTTGCAAGTAATAGGGCACATTGTTTGTATTAATGATGGCGTGTACATAAGTTAAATCTACAAACAGTCCTTTGTGCCTGTAACCTAACCCGCCACTCAGGTTCATACGGCTGCCTTTTAACTCGGCGTTGCGGTGCGGATTGCTGAAATAGGCAAACCCGGCACGGGCCATAATCGTATTAAATTTAACCTCGCCACCCAACCGCAGGTTTACCACGCCTTTGTACCGATCTTTAATGAGCTCGTTTAGCGCTTGATAATATTGAATATCATCATTGGTGGCGTTTTCGCCCGCTGCGTAGCGTGTACCACCCTGATTAACATATTCAATATCAGCGGTTATAAATCCGCGCTGCTTTTTTACATCCTTCACTTCATTTATCACATAGCTTACACTGCCAACCAGTCGCAAGGGGGTTGTAAGGCTGTAATTGAAAATGCCTGCAGGCGAATTTGGATCGGCCAAACTTTGGCTGGTAACCGTTACGGGCTGTGGCTTATTGGTGTACCGCTCTGTATTGGAGATGAGCGTAGCCGAAATCCGATCGGTCATACTGGCAAACGTGGGGGTATGAAACGCAAAACCCAAGCGCACTTTGTTCACAGGCCTATAAATAATGCCGATTTTTCCGTTTAGCCCAGCCCCATTGCTAGTGTAGGTTTCTTGGTATTCAAAAAAACTAAAATCGTTATTGGTGTTTGATGAAGTATCTTCTTCGCGGTAGGTCTGCCGCCTGTTATAGTTGTAAATGGGTATGCCTAAACTAAAACCCAAATGAAATTTTTCGTTGTAGTTGTTGGCATAAGAAAATGCAATTTCATGCGCACCACCGCGGGTATCAACTACGTTTTCTTGCAAAATGGCCATGCCACCACTGCCGGGGCGCGCAATAGGCACCTGACTTTGTATCAAATATTCATTTCCCACTTTCGCGGTGTCTATCAAAAATCCAAAATAGGCCAAGGATGTGCCGAAAATGTAATTGGTTTCTAAACGCCGAACGATATCACCAATAGGCAAGCCGGCCAAATCGCGTTGGGCCTGCTCTAAATACTGCTCGCTCCAGCTGCTGTTGGCATTATAGCCACTGTATTGCACGCGGTTATTGTAGCTAGCAAGTTGGTTTACTGTAAGCGAAAAAGCAGAACTAGTTGCCTTGCGGTAGCGGTTATTATTTCTGCCAAAAACAAAGCCCGAAGTACCATAGGCCAAAGTAGATTTATCGGAAGCCGTGTTGGAACCCATGAAACGGTAGTCATTCTTGTTAAACCTAAACGATGGGCTTAATACAAATTCAGCGTTTTTATAGAGGGCTAAACCAGCGGGATTAATGTGAGCTGCGGTAATATCTCCCCCCAAAGAAGCCATGGCACCACCTATGGCCATGTTTCGGGCTGTGCCGCCTACCATGGGGTGGCTGTAGCGCAAAACATCTTCGGGCAGCTGAGCCATAACACCTGAGGTAAATGCGAAAGCGCATACCAATGAAACGAGTTTTTGCATAAATGGGGGATTGATTAAGCAATAGCTTTGAAACCATTACAATTAAGCACTGCACGGCAGAGCCAAACATAATGTTGTACAAACTGACCTTACAATAAAAAGACGGAGCTGCTGAGTTAACCGCGACCGCCACGGCTGGCACCACCACCACCGCTGCTGCGCGAGCTTCCGCCACCGCCGCTACTTCCGCTGCTGCCAGAAGAAGATGATGATGAAGAAGATCCGGAGCCACTGCCCAACGAACGGGCAGGACGGTCGTAAGTAGAAGACCCGCCACTGCTGCTGCTGCCGCTACTGTTGTTACCGTTGCCAAATATGCTGCGGTACAAACCGTTTCCATTGGACGAAGTTCCGGAGTTAAAGAACTTGTTGCCACGGTTATTGCCCCTATCGAAGCTGGTATTGTTGTACCCCCCCAAATTGGGGCGGAATGTGTTGCGATTGGCATCGAAATTTTTACCCCCTGGCACATACACTATGGGTCTGTTGTTCCAACCTTGGTTGTTTGCACCCCATTGGTTGCAACCCCACTGGTTATTAAACCCATTGTTCCAGCCACCGTTCCAACTATTGTTCCAAAAGAAGTTGTTGTTCCAATTATTATTCCAGCCGTTGTTCCAACCCCATCCGTTGTTGAAGCCAAAACCGTTATTCCAACCAAAACCGTTGTTGAAGCGGCCCATGCCAAATGGATGATTAAAAGCACCCATCATACTCATGTTGTTAAAACCATTCCAATAGGCGTAGTCGTCTAACGTATTCCAACGGTTGCCATTGCGCACTTTCATACGCAGGTAATCGTCCTCTGCATTGTTCCAATAGCTGGTATAGCCGTCTTCCTCCTCTCGTTCTCTCACGGTGGTGTTTCTTTCGGCATCAACCACCACTTTACCTTCAGAGTAATACACGTCATCGGGTGTTTGCCCGGTTTTGTAAGCGGCAGTGCAGCTACTTAAAACAACCACCACAGCTACAAGGGGTAAGATGTGCTTTTTCATATACTTTTTTTTGTGCCTCTATGGCTACAGAGGCTGGTTTTAGTTTAATGCCGTTATAAAAATCTCAAATAATCCGTTTTGTTCAAGAATATACAACACTTAACTCAGTAACCTTTGTTTGTGGTGTAAAATTAAGCATTACAAATTTCTAAAGTGCTAACGTTTTATAATAAGACTGTTTGTAACAGTGAAATAGTGTTAACGACAAATTAATATTGTTTTCTTTCACCACTATGATTGCTGATTTATAAGTTTAGCCTTCCGCATTTGGCTTGCTTAATGGCAAAACAGGCGTAAAAATGTGTAAGAAGCCCATGCTCCTGCCATTGCAAATCACCTTAAAACACAGTGCGGGTAGGCGTTCCCCAGAAAACCTTATACGGCTTCTGTAGAAGCAAAATGGCTGTGTAGAAAGAAAATTGCCTAAAACCGGGCACCCAAGGTTACAAAAAAGGTTCGCCCATCGGCAGGCAAAGCCCCAGGGCCGGGATAGCCGCCTGCACGCCGTGTAAAGTAGGTTACATCAAACAAGTTATTGACACCAGCCCTTAACTCGTAGTGGCCACCAAATTTGCCCGCGGCCGACAGATCGGTAACTGCATAGCCAGGTATTAGTCCTACCTGTCCATTTGCCGAGGGCAATTGCGTATTGTTAGCATCGGCATAGGTTTGGCCCACTTTGCTCCACTGCACGGTTAGCAGCAAGCTTTTATAGCCACCGGTAATACCGCTTCGCAAAATATGTTCTGGGGCATTTTCCACTTTTTTGCCCTTGGTAGCAGCCACCTTGTGATTGCCACTATAACGGGCATGGTTGTAAGCGTAAGCGGTAAACAGCATCAGGTCGGCCACTTTTCCCTTACCAACGGCTTTTAGGAGGTTGATTTCCGCAAAGCCCTCGAAGCCCTTGCTGGTGCTAGCCCCCACATTGGTAACAAGGCGATAGTTGGTGCCAGTTGGCGTAAGTGTACCCACGCGGTCGTTGTATTGCAGGTAATACAAACTCACATCAAACTGAAAAAAGCTTTTTATTTTACCCCTGTACCCAAGGTCAATATTATAACCCTTGGCATCTTTAAGGTTGGGGTCTACCACATCGGTGGTGGGGGGTGCTTGCAAGTTGGCAAACTGAATGGGCCTGTAGGCTTGCGAGGCGTTGGCATATAGCGCTGTGCTGCTCGACACTTGATACTCTGCACCCAACCCTGCCAATACAATACTGCGCTGGCGCGTTATGTTTTGCAGCAATATTGGCTGGCCGCTTGTGCTTATACCATTTTGGCCCGACGCTGCCCCTGAAAGCCATTCGTAGCGCAGCCCTGGCGTCAGTAGTAGCTTGTCTGATAAGTGCACCACATTTTCTACAAATGCGGCAACGTTGTGCGAGGTAAAATTGATATCGCGGGGGTAAGTGCCAATAATTGAAACATCGTACTGCGTACCGGTGCTGCCCAGGCCGTCGGCCTGTCGACCGGTTTGGCCGGTGTACAAGCGCAAACCCGACGAAAGCGTGTGTGTTGCCTTGCCAACCTTATAGTTTGTAATGATTCTGCTTTCCAGCCCATAATTGCGGTACTTATCTAGGTTAACCAGTCTATTGCCGTATTGCCGCGTAGCTGGGTTAATGGTGTCTCTTACGGTAATGCCCTGCAAAAAACCCACGCTGTTTCTATCGCCCATGGTGCCAAAAACCTTTGTATTCCATCGGGTGTGGTCGTTTATGAGCACATTGGCAATTAGCGCCGGTGTGGTCCAAGTAACATCAAACCAATTTCGGCTGCGCAGGCTTTGCTGTGAATTTTGTTGCAACTGCGCATCAGTAAGGCCACCCGGCTGTTGGCTACGCATGTTGTACCGCATGATTTCTGCTGTTATAGAGAGCTTGGCACTTAGCGCATAGGTAACGGTGCCGTAGCCCGAATTGGTGTAATAGGCATTGTTCTGCCGCCAGCCATCGCCGTGCCGATGATCGAAATAGCCGTAGTAGTGCAGCTTACCTTTTTGTCCACCCACGGCGTTAAACGTGTTTACAAGCCCGTTGCTCCCTACCGTTTGTTGTGTTTCAAAAGCAAATGGTTTTTCCATGTCGCTGCCGTTGCGCAAAATGTAATTTACCAGCCCGCCAAACTGTGGTCCGTATTGCAGTGCAGCCTGCCCGCGCACCACTTCAATACGCTGTACGGCCTGCAACGGTGGGTTGTAATAAGCTTCGGGGTAGCCGAAAGGATCCGCCGAAATGTCGTAACCGTTTTGGCGCACATTAAACTCCCAGCTGCGATTGGGGCTGAGCCCACGGGTCGCTATGCCTACTTGTATGCCGCTGGCATCGCTTTCCCAAACATGAATTCCCGGCACTTTAGCCATTACTTGCCGCATCGTATTGGTTACCACATTACCCTGAACATTGTCCATTACGATTAGAGTATTTTTTTTGCCGGCATAAATGTTGGTTCCTACCACCTGTGGCATTTGCTGATGGTCGCTGCGGCTGTTGCGGCCCACTATCGTGATATCGGGCAAGAATTTATCGGCACTGGTATCGGCTACTGAGCGGACATTGGTTGGGTTTTGAGCCATGCCTGGCAGCAAAACAGCCAGCATGGCAAGGGTTGCATATATTTTTTTCACGAGTAGTGCTTTTGTTAAGGGCTGCAAAATGCACGGCTGACAAATAGATGTATTTTAACATCGGGAATAGCGTTTTCACATTTGGGAAATGCTTTTTTTCGCCAATCAGAGCATCCTTTAGCTTCAGTTGTACGGCTTGGCCAAATTTGCATGGCATTGGTATTGCCAAACTATTTGGTTGCTAGTACTGCAAGCCGACCAATAAAAGCTCAGAAAACAACCCGCTTCTTATCGAAACTGATGTGCCATTAGCCCATAACATGGATATTTGCCCTAGACGGGCAGCATTGCGGAAGAACTTTAAACATAAATGGATAGATGTATTGGTACCAAAAAGATGTGGAGACCATTGAAGCCAAGCCGGTAAAGGATACTGGGGAACAAAAAGTGGTTTTTTATGGCAGCTCATCCTTTACGCTGTGGAGCAATTTGGAAGAGCTGTTTCCCAACTACAATGTGGTCAATCTGGCTTTTGGAGGATCGACGCTGGCGGCATGTGCTTGGTTTTTTAAACGGATAGTGCCGCAGCACCAACCGCAGGCTATTTTTTTATATGCAGGCGATAACGACATTAGCGATGGCCGCACCCCTGAAGAAGTGGTGTTGTTCTTTTTACAATTGCTGGCCGAAATACGGCAATTGTTGGGCAACATTCCCGTGTGTTACATTGCCATTAAGCTGAGTCCAACACGCAAACACCTAAAAGGCAGCATAGAATTTGCCAACAATTGCATTAAATCCTACGTGAACGACAATCCGGACAACCTACATTTTTTGGACCTTTACACCAGCATGCTTGATGCTAAGGGCAAAATAAAAAAAGATCTTTACCAACCCGACGGATTGCATCTTTCAGTAAAAGGCTATGCACTTTGGTATAAAGAAATTGAGAAGAAATTATTAACGATGTTGTAATTGGCTTGTGCAAACACTGGCAATAAATACATTGCCACCAAAAACTAACTATGGAACGCGCCTACGAGGTATGGGAAAGCAAGGCTTTGGGCAAAAGCATGGAGCTTTTGGTGTATGGTCACAGCGGCGCCAGAGTGCTGATGTTTCCAACGCGAAAGGCGCGCTTTTTCGACTATGAAAACTGGGGGGTTATTGACGCATTGGCACCAAAAATTGAAGCCGGTTTTTTGCAAGTTTACTGTGTGGATAGCATTGATCGCGAAAGTTTGTATGCCCGAAATCTTGCACCTGAGCAAATGATGCAACGCCACTTGCAATACGAGCAATACATCCTTGATGAAGTGCTTCCGTTTAGCAGGCGCATCAACACCAATATGTACATGATTTCGGCAGGTTGTAGTTTGGGTGCCTATCATGCAGTGAATATAGCGCTGAGACACCCACAGTATTTTGGCAGAGCTGTGGGCATGAGTGGCCGCTACGACCTTACCCAACCCATGGGGGTATTTAAAGACTTGTTTGACGGATTTGTGAACGACGACATTTACTTTAACACACCCAATAAGTTTTTGGCCAACCTTACCAAACCCGAAGACTTGGCTAGGCTGCGACAGCTTGAAATAATACTAGCCATTGGCAACGACGATGCCTTTTTGGAAGACAACAAAATCCTGAGCCAAATTCTTGACTCAAAAGCCATTCCCAACAAACTACACATTTGGAGCAACGAAGCACACGATGCGGTGCAATGGCGAGAAATGGTTCAATTGTATTTCTAATCCAGTATTTGAATGACCGCCACGCTGTATTTACGTACATTGCGTTTTTTTCTTGCCTATGATTTACCGCAGCAAAGCGCCGCTCCGTCTTGGTTTTGCAGGTGGTGGCACCGATGTAAGCCCCTATACCGACCTGTATGGTGGGGCTGTGCTTAACGCCGCCATAGGCTTGTATGCCCATGCCAGCATAGAGCCGTTAATGGAAAACGCCATTGTGCTACAAGACGCCAGCCTGCAAAAAGAATTGCGTTACGAATGGGGCTACCAACTGCCTATTGACGGGCAATTGGACTTGATAAAGGGGGTGTACAATCATCTTCAAAAACAATATGGCCTGCCGCTGACCGGTTTTAAGCTTACTACCACCATTGACGCGCCGCTGGGCAGTGGCTTGGGCACCAGCAGCACACTGATGGTAGCGGTGATTGGGGCCTTTGCCGAAATGCTGAAACTGCCCTTGGGGCCTTACGATATTGCCCACTTGGCCTTCGATATAGAACGCAATCAATTGGGCTTTGCAGGTGGTAGGCAAGACCAATATGCAGCCACGTTTGGTGGCATCAACTTTATGGAGTTTAGCGCAAACGATAAGGTGGTTGTAAACCCACTGCGCCTGCCCGCCCCCGTGCTGCATGAGCTAGAGCGCAACCTTTTGCTTTACTATACCGGCCATAACCG